>JACOVB010000259.1 GCA_016177555.1 Candidatus Rokuibacteriota bacterium | reverse complement strand
GCCCAGCGCCAGGAGATCGAGGGCCTGGCGCAGGAGGCGGCCGTCCTCCTCTCCCCCAACATGAGCGTCGGGGTCAACGTGGCCTTCCGCGTGCTCCGCGAGATGGCACGCCTCCTCGGCGACGACTACGACGTGGAGATCGCGGAGGTGCACCACCGGTTCAAGAAGGACGCCCCCAGCGGCACGGCGCTCCGCATGGCGGAGGTCGTCGCGCAGGCCCTCGGGCGCGATCTCACCAGGACGGCCATCTACGGGCGCCACGGCATGCCCGGGGAGCGGACGCGGAGCGAGATCGGGATCCTGTCCCAGCGCTCCGGCGACGTGGTGGGCGAGCACACGGTGTCCTTCGGGGCGCTCGGGGAGCGGCTCGAGCTGACCCACCGCGCCCACAGCCGGGACACCTTCGCCCGGGGCGCGCTGCGCGCCGCCCGGTTCATAGCGGAGGCGGAGCCCGGCCTGTACTCGATGCAGGACGTCCTGGGGCTCGCATGAAGATCGTCCGGTTCAAGGCCGCGGGCAAGACGCGCTATGGCGTCCTGGATGGGACACACATCCTCGAGTACGCCGGCACTCCCTTCGGCACGTTCAGGAGGGGCCGGACGCGGTACCTGGTCCGGAAGGCGGTGCTGCTGGCCCCGCTCCGGCCCGGCAAGATCGTCGGCATCGGGCTGAACTACCGCGACCACGCCGAGGAGATGGGCCGCCCCGTGCCGACCGAGCCCTTCATCTTCCTCAAGCCCCCGTCGGCGCTCATCGGCCCGGGCGACCCGATCGTCTACCCGCCCCAGTCCACGCGGGTGGACTACGAGGCGGAGCTGGCCATCGTCATCAAGAAGCGCACGCGCCACGTCCCCCCGGAGCGCGCGCGGGAGTATGTGCTGGGCTACACCTGCCTGAACGACGTCAGCGCGCGGGACATCCAGATCCGGGACGGACAGCTGACACTCGGCAAGGGCTTCGACAGCTTCTGCCCGCTGGGGCCGTGCATCGCCACCGACATCGATCCCGGCGCGCTGGACATCGAGAGCTTCCTCAACGGCGAGCGCAAGCAGGCGTCCAACACAAGAAACTTCCTCTTCCCGGTCGAGGAGCTGGTGGCCCGCGTCTCGGCCGTCATGACACTCCTCCCGGGGGACGTCATCGCCACCGGCACCCCGGCAGGCGTCGGGCCCCTGCAGCCCGGCGACACGGTGGAGGTCCGCATCGAAGGTATCGGGAGCCTCATGAATCCCGTGATCAAACTCTAGGAGGACGCGTGTGGCACACGCATCGAGCATCCCGGAGCCGGCGGAGCGGCTGAAGCGGCTGCCCCCCTACCTCTTCGCCGAGATCGACAAGAAGAAGCGGGAGGCGCGGGCGCGGGGCGCCGACCTCATCGACATGGGCATCGGCGATCCCGACCTGCCGACGCCGCCGCACGTCATCGAGGCGCTCAAGCGCGGCGCCGACAACCCGCAGCATCACCGCTATCCCTCCTACGAGGGCATGATCGAGTTCCGCACCGCCGCGGCCGACTGGTATCGGCGGCGCTTCGGCGTGGTGCTGGACCCGGAGACCGAGGTGCTGGCGCTCATCGGCTCCAAGGAGGGCACGGCGCATATGCCGCTGGCCTTCGTCAATCCCGGCGACGTGGTGCTGGTGCCCGACCCGGGGTACCCCGTGTACGCGGCCGGCACCTGGTTCGCGGGCGGCGAGGTCCACTTCATGCCGCTCCTGCGGAAGAACGGTTTCATGCCCGATCTCGACGCGGTTCCCCGCGACGTCGCCCGCCGGGCCAAGCTCATGTACCTGAACTACCCGAACAACCCCACGGCCGGCACGGCGACCCGGGAGTTCTTCGCCCGCGCCGTGGACTTCGCCCGGACCCACGGCCTCATCGTGTGCCACGACGCGATGTACTCCGAGCTCCGGTTCGACGACTACCGCCCGCCGTCCTTCCTCGAGACGCCCGGCGCCCGAGAGGTCGGCGTTGAGTTCCACTCCCTGTCGAAGACCTACTCCATGACCGGCTGGCGCGTGGGCTTCATCGTGGGCAACGCCCACGCCGTGGCGGGGCTCGGCAAGGTCAAGACCAACGTGGACTCGGGTGTGTTCCAGGCGATCCAGGAGGCGGCCATCGCCGCGCTCAGCGGGCCCCAGGACGTGGCGGAGCGGTACCGGCGCATCTACCAGGAGCGGCGCGACGTCGTGGTCGCGGGGCTGCGGTCGCTGGGCTGGGAGGTGGACATCCCGCGGGCCGCGTTCTTCGTGTGGGCGCCCACGCCGGGAGGCCTCGACTCACGGAGCTTCGCCGCGCGCCTCCTGGAGGAGAGCGGTTGCGTCGTGACCCCGGGCGTCGGCTTCGGGCCGTCCGGCGAGGGCTTCTACCGCATCGCTCTCACCATCGAGGCCAAGCGCCTGGCCGAGGCCATGGAGCGCCTGAAGAGGCTCAAGCTCTGACGTCTGATAAAGTGTTCCTCGAGGACATCCGGTTCTACGGCCACCACGGCGTCACGAAGGCCCAGCAGACCGTGGGCGCCTGGTTTTCGGTGGACGTGGAGCTTGACGTGGACCTGGGGCCTGCGGCCGTCTCCGACGACCTGCGGACCACGGTGGACTACGGCGTGGTGGCGGCCCGGATCGTAGACGTCTGCACGAAGGAGCGCGTCAACCTGCTGGAACGACTCGCGGGGAGCTTGGCCCAGATGCTGCTCGGGGAGTTCCCCTGCCGGCAGGTGCGGGTGCGAGTGCGGAAGCTGACACCGCCCATGGAGGGGCTGCATGCGACTCCCGGGGTGGAAGTGACGCGCAGGCGCTGACCATGGCGAGGGTGTTCCTGAGTGTCGGCTCCAACCTGGGTGACCGCCTGGCACTCCTGCGCCAGGCGGTGGAGCGGCTCCGGCAGCTCCACGACGTGGAGTTCCTGGAGGCCTCCCCCGTGTACAAGACGGAGCCCTGGGAGGAGCACCCCGGCCGCGTGGCGGATCCCGACGAATGGTTCTTCAACTGCGTGGTCGCCATCGAGACATCGCTCCCGCCGAACACCCTGCTCGCGGAGCTCCAGGGCATCGAGCGCGGGCTGGGGCGGGAGCGGGGTGCCGGCACGCCGGAGGATCGCCGCTACCAGCGCCGGCCGCTCGACATCGACATCCTCTGCTATGGCGAGACAGTCGTCAGCGCCACCGAGCAGCTCAACATCCCGCACCTCCTCATGCACGAGCGCGCCTTCGTCCTGAGACCTCTGGCCGACCTGGCGCCGGACTGGGAGCACCCCACCCTGCACCAGACGGTCCAGGAGCTCCTGGCCGACCTGGACGACGACCATGAAGTGCAGATGACCGAGCTCCCACGCCGGTGGTACGAGCGGTGACGTCCGGGGAGGAGGAGTTCCGCCAGGAAGCGATCCAGCACCTGGACGCGCTCCACAACCTCGCGGTCTATCTGACCCGGAACGGCTCCGAGGCCCAGGATCTGGTTCAGGAGACCTATGTCCGGGCCATGCGTTTCTCCCACCGCTTCGAGCCGGGAACCCGCCTGCGGGCCTGGCTGTTTCAAATTCTGAGGAACACCTTCCTGACCTTTTATCGGCTCCGGGAGCGCGAGCCCGCGCTGGCCGAGGTCGAAGGCTTCCCCCTGGAGGACGTGGCTCGCATCATGGACTGCCCGGTGGGCACGGTGAAGTCGCGGATCTTCCGCGCCAAGGAGCGGATGCGCGAGTATCTGAAGGATTACCGAAGAGAGCCGAAGGCCCGAGACGATGTGCGCTGAACCCGACGACGTGTACGGCGACGACCCGGAGATGGGCCGCTGGCTGAGGGAGCGGCTGCCGCGCCACCCTGCCCCGCCCCAGCTGCGGGCGGCGGTGGTGCGGACGCTCAACCCCGAGGTCCGCCGGTCGCGCTGGGGCTTCGCGTGGCTCGGCCCGTCGGTGGCCGCGCTCGCAACCGCCATGGTACTGGTCATGTGGATGGCCACCGGGCTTCCGACGACCCGGTCCGCCGACCCGATCCAGCAGATCTCCCGCGCCGTCGTGACCGAGCACGCCCGCACGCTGAGCTGGGCGCAGCGCGAGCCCGACGTGGTCCCCGCGGCCCTGCCCCGCGTCATGGAGGAGAGCGGGGTCATCCTGAACTGGGTCTTCACCGGGGATGAGGAGATCCGCCTGGTGAGCGCCCAGCCGACCTACGTGGAAGGCCACCGCGGGATGTCCCTCGGCTACATGGACAGGGATGGCCACGCCGTGACCTACGTCATCGTTCCCAGCGGCGGCGTGACCCTGCCCGAGGAGGGGCGGGTCCAGATCGAGCGGTGGCGGCCGCTGATCCGCCGCGAGAACGGTTTCAGCCTCATCCTCTGGAAGGACAAGGGGATGCTCTGCGCGATGATCTCCGACCTCGTCTCCGAGAGCGACCTCGCGCGGCTCAAGGAGTACTTCGTGAAGGTACGCTCCCGGACAGAGCTGGCGCCGGTGTTCTGATTTTTTTCACCTGGCACGGGCACCCGGGCTGTCGCCCGCCCGTGCCCGCCGGAATCTCGCGTGCGGTGCTTCTCTCGCGCTGCGCCAGTCGCGATTCTTGACCTGGCACGGGCACCCGGGCT
>JACOVB010000258.1 GCA_016177555.1 Candidatus Rokuibacteriota bacterium | reverse complement strand
CGACGGAGCTGAGGCGGAGCGCGACCGAGCTGTACGGCGAATTGCTCGATCAGGCGGAAGCCGCCGATGCGCTCGGGTTCGATTCGTTCTGGATCGCGGAGCACCACTTCCACGAGTATGGCGCCATCCCGCGCCCGCCGGTGTGGCTGGCCGCGGCGGCCGAGCGCACGCGGCGCATCCGGCTCGGATCGGCCGTCGTCGTCCTGCCCTTCGACAACCCGCTCCGCACCGCCGAGGACTACGCCATGGTGGACATGCTCTCGGGCGGCCGGCTCAATCTCGGCGTGGGCGCGGGGTACCTCACGCACGAGTACGCGGGCTTCGGCCTGAGCCTCGAGGAGAAGCGGGAGCGGTTCACCGAGGCCCTGGAGGTCGTGTTGCGGGCCTGGACGGGCGAGCGCTTCTCGTACGAGGGGAGGTTCCACCACATCGAGAACGTGCAGCTCAATGTCCGGCCCGTGCAGAGTCCGCGGCCCCCCGTGTGGGTCGCCACGCTGCGGGCCGACGCGGCCCCGCGTATCGGGGCCCAGGGGCTGCCGGCGATGCTGATCCCGTACGCCAGCGCCGAGACCCTCGAGGAGATGAAGGCCGGCGTCGCCCTGTACAAGGAGGCCTTCGTGCGGGCCGGCGGCCGCCCGGAGGACGCGACGGTGCCGTTCGGCCTCCACTGCCATTGCGCCGAAGCCACGGCCGGGGCGCGGGGGGAGGCGCGGGAGCCCATGGAGCGCTACGTGCGCACGCGGCTGTACGCCGTCCAGCGCCCGTTCGAGACGCTGGTGGAGCAGAATGTGGTGGCCTTCGGCGACCCCGACGAGATCGTCCGCGTCGCGCGCCTGTACGAGGCGGCGGGGTTCACCCACTTCCTCGCCATCGCGAACTTCGGCGGCCTCCCGCACATGCAGGTGCTCCGGTCCATGGAGCTCATGGCCCGGCACGTCCTCCCGCGCTTCTCGGGGTGACCGGCGCGGATGGGCTCGCGGGGCCGTGTGCTAGAATGCCGCCACTTCACTTCGGCCTACCACCCCACTGAAGCGAGGAGACCCTCCCACATGAGCATCACCGCCGGCGCCGAGCGATGGGTGGACGAGGTGGCCCGGCTCACGCAGCCGGCCAAGGTGATCTGGGCCGATGGGTCCCGGCAGGAGTACGACGGGCTCGTCGAGGACATGCTGCGCGCCGGCACCCTGATCGAGATGAACCAGCGCACCTACCCCGGCTGCTCCCTCCACCGGAGCCACCCCAGCGACGTCGCGCGGACCGAGCAGCTCACCTTCATCTGCACGCGCTCCAGGGACGACGCCGGCCCCACCAACAACTGGATGGCGCCTGCCGACGGCAAGGAGCGGGTCGGGGCCCTCTTCCGCGGCAGCATGCGCGGCCGCCGCATGTTCGTGATCCCGTACCTCATGGGGCCGGCGGACTCGCCCATGAGCCGGGTCGGCATCATGGTGACGGACAGCGCCTACGTCGTGGCGAGCATGCACATCATGACCCGCGTGGGCCGCGTCGCGCTCCGCCACATGCGCGCCCCCGAGGACTTCGTGGCGGGGCTCCACTCGCTGGGCGACCTGTCGCCGGACCGCCGCTTCATCCTCCACTTCCCCGAGGAGAAGCTGGTCTGGAGCATCGGCTCGGGCTACGGCGGCAACGCCCTGCTGGGCAAGAAGTGCCACGCCCTCCGCATCGGCTCCTGGCAGGCGCGGGAGGAAGGGTGGATGGCCGAGCACATGCTGATCCTCGGTCTCGAGGACCCCGAGGGCCGCGTCACCTACCTCGCGGCGGCGATGCCGAGCGCCTCCGGCAAGACCAACCTCGCCATGATGGTCTCGGCGCTGCCGGGCTGGCGCGTCTGGACGGTGGGCGACGACATCGCCTGGATCCATGTCGATGCGGTGGGGCAGCTCCGCGCGATCAACCCGGAGCGCGGTTTCTTCGGCGTGGCGCCCAACACCAGCGTCAAGACGAACCCCAACGCGACGACCATGGTGCGGGCCAACACCATCTTCACCAACGTCGCGCTGACGTCCGACGGAGAGCCGTGGTGGGAGGGCATGGGCACCGACCCGCCCCCGGGCCTCGTGGACTGGCAGGGCAAGCCGTGGTTCCCCGGTGGTGCCCCGGCCGCGCATCCGAACTCGCGTTTCACGGCGCCCGTGACCCAGTGCCCGTCCGTGTCCCCCGCCTGGGAGGACCCGCAGGGCGTGCCCATCTCCGGCTTCATCTTCGGCTCGCGGCGGTCGCGGGTGATCCCGCTGGTGTTCGAGGCCTTCGACTGGCAGCACGGTGTCTTCCTCGGCTCGGCCATGAGCACGGAGACCACGGCGGCCATCACGGGGCAGGTGGGTGTGGTGCGCCGCGATCCCATGGCCATGATCCCGTTCTGCGGCTACAACATGGCCGACTACTTTGGCCACTGGCTCAACATGGGCCCGCGGCTGGCGAAGCCCCCGAGGATCTTCCGCGTGAACTGGTTCCGCCGCGACGAAGACGGACAGTTCCTGTGGCCGGGCTATGGCGAGAACGCGCGCATCCTCGCGTGGATGGTCGAGCGCATCCGCGGCACGGGGAAGGCCGTCGAGACACCGCTGGGCTTCATCCCGACGCCGGACGCCATGGATCTCTCGGGGCTCAGCCTCCCGCGCGAGCGCCTGGCGCAGGCGCTCGCCTGGGACCGGGCGGAGTGGCTCGAGGCCCTCGGCGACCTCGGGAAGTTCTACGAGGAATTCGGCGGGCGGCT
>JACOVB010000257.1 GCA_016177555.1 Candidatus Rokuibacteriota bacterium | reverse complement strand
TGCCGTTGTTGATCGTGAACGCGGCCTCCTGGAGGCAGCTGCCGCCGGCCTGCTTCATGTGGGAGCCGGAGACGCTGATGGGCAGCCAGTTGGGATGCTGCCGGCTCGTGTAGGCGACGGCATCAGCCGCCAGCTTGACGGCGGGGGCGATGGGGAAGATCTGGGTGCCGCGGGCCACGTACTCCTTGATGGGGTCGTTCTGGATCTGGAGCGTGAACCGCCCCGGATCGATGCCGCGCTTGCGGCACAGCGCGATGATCCACGCCAGGAAGATCGGTCCGATGGCGTTGGCGGTGGTGAAGACATGCCCCGCCTGCTCGACGTCGATCCCGTCGAAGAGCCGCTCGACATCCGCCAGGGAGCAGAGCGCCACGCCCACGCGCCCGACCTCCCCCTGGGCCAGCGGGTGGTCGGAATCCAGCCCGATCTGCGTCGGCAGGTCCAGCGCCATCGAGACGCCGCCGGTGGCGCCCTGATCGAGGAGGAACCGGTACCGCCGGTTGGCTTCCTCGGCGGAGCCGAACCCCGCGTAGAACTCCCAGTGCCAGAAGGCATTGCGATAGCCGGCGGCATCGCGTCCGCGCGTGTACGGGTACTCGCCGGGCAGCCCCAGGTCGGCGAGGTAGTCCCATCCGGTTTGCGCCAGCTCGGCGGGCGTGTACACCGGGCGCAGGTCGAAGCCGCTGGGCGTCGTGAAGCGCGGCTTCCGCCCCGCCGCCAGCGTCTCGCGGTGGTAGCGCTCCCATTGCTCGACCCGCTCCCGGATCTCCCTCTCCGTGTCCTCATTCGACATGCGCGCCTCCTCGGCGGTTCTCTCGGCCTACGACTGCGCGGGCCGGAACTGGAACACTGGTGTCCCGCCGGGCCGGGCGGGCGCCACGGTGAGCTCGACGGCCGTCCCCGGCGCCGCCGCCCCCTCCTGCGGCGGGCAGCCGGTGATCGGGCAGAAGACGATCGGTCCCTCCTCCAGCTCGACGAGCGCGACGATATACGGCGGCTCGAAGCCGATCGGGGCGTGGTGGACCACCGCGCTCGATCGAATGCGGCCGCGGCGCCCCACGGGCACCTCGTCGGTAGGCTCGGCCCCGCAGCCGCCACAGACCGGGCGCGCCGGGAACGAGATCCAGCCGCAGCCGCGACACCGGCTGCCGACGAGATGCGGCGGCTCCCCGGAGGGCTGGCGATACGCGCGGGCGCCGGGCGCGGCCGTCATCGGGCGAGCACCGTTGCCACACCCGCCGCCGAGTCGCCTTCGATCCACCCGCCACTGTTCTGGGCCAGCGCGACCCGGACCCTCGCGATCTGCCGCCCCTCGGCCTCGCCGCGGAGCTGCCACACGGCCTCGGCGATCTGCGCCAGCCCGGTGGCGCCGACCGGATGGCCGCGCGAGGTGAGGCCGCCGCTCGGGTTGAACGGGATCCGCCCCGTGTGGCAGGTGTCCCCATTCTCCAGCAGGCGGGCCGCCTCGCCCGCCTTGCAGAAGCCGAGGTCCTCATAGTACAGCAGCTCCCCCGGCGAGGTGGCGTCGTGGCACTCGACCATGTCGATGTCCTCGGGCCCGAGCCCCGCCTGCTCGTAGGCGGCATTGACGGTGCGCGCCGCCGTCGAGAGCTGGCCCTCGCGGCCCGCGCCGAGTGCGCCGGAGCGGAGCTGGCAGGCGAGCACCCGGATGGCGGTGGCGCTCGCCCGGCGGCGCGCAACCTCGGCGCTGCACACGACCGCCGCCGCCGCCCCGTCGCTGACCGACGAGCACATCAGGAGCCGGATCGGCCCGGCGATCGGGCGCGAGGCGAGGACCTCCTCGGCCGTGACTTCCTTGCGGTGCTGCGCGTACGGGTTCAGCCGCCCGTGCCGGTGGCTCTTCACGGTGACCTCGGCGAGGTGGCGCAGGGCGAGGCTGCCGCTGGCCAGCCGCGCCTGGATACGCATCGCGTAGATGGCGGTGAACTGCAGCCCCATGTCATGCGTCAGCTCCACATCCGCCGACGCGGCCAGTGCGCGCAGCGTCTGGCCGGTGTCGCCCACGAACATCTTCTCGGCCCCGACGGCGAGCGCAATGTCGCAGGCCCCGGCGCCCACCGTGAGGACGGCCTGGTGAAAGGCGGTGGCGCCGCTCGCGCAGGCGTTCTCGACGTTCACGACGGGCACGCCCGCGACCCCGGCCTCGCGCAGCGCGATCTGGCCGCGGATCGACTCCTGCCCGGTCAGGAGCCCGCCGAGGGCGTTGGCGAAGTACGCCGCCTGCACCTCGCGCGGCCCGACGTCGGCGCCGCGCAGGGCCGCCCGGGCCGCGCCCCCCGCCAGCGCCCGCAGCGGCGTGTCGGGAAACCGCCCGAAGGGGTGCATGCCCACGCCGAGGACGAAGACCTCGCGCATACGCCGGCTCAGCGATCCAGCCAGGCCCGCGTGAGCCCGC
>JACOVB010000270.1 GCA_016177555.1 Candidatus Rokuibacteriota bacterium | reverse complement strand
GTTCTTGACCTGGCGCGGGCACCCGGGCTGTCGCCCGCCTGCGCCCGCCGGATCTTCGCGCTTGCGTAGCTCTTCCGGCCGATCTCTGCTGGCGTCAGCCGCTGGAGCCCGGCGGGCCTATGGAACGCCCCAAGCCGGTGTGGTAGCATTCCGTCGCGCAGCGTCCGTCTTCCTTCTTCCGGTATCTCCAGCCGCATGTTGGGACCCAAAGGGGGGGCAGGCATGGCCACGGACATCACGAAGATCCGCAACATCGGTGTCGTCGGCCACGGCGGGGTCGGCAAGACCTCCCTCGTCGAGGCGATCCTCTTCGCCGCCGGCGCGCTGACCCGGCTCGGCCGGGTGGACGACGGCACGACCACCACCGACTTCGACCCCGACGAGATCAAGCGCAAGATCTCCCTCAGCACCGCCGTGGCGTACTGCGACTACAAGGGCCATCGCCTGACCATGGTGGACACGCCCGGGTACGGTGATTTCGTCGCCGATGCTCGGGCGGGGCTGCGGGTGGTGTCGGCGGCCGTGGTGGTCGTGGACGCCGTGGCCGGTGTCCAGGTCCAGACGGAGAAGGTCTGGAAGATCGCCAACGAGTACGCGCTGCCCCGCGTCATTGTGCTCAACCGCATGGACCGGGAGCGCGCCGACTTCTTCCGCTCGCTCGAGTCCCTCCAGCGCCGCCTGAAGGGGCGCCTGTGTCCACTCCAGGTGCCCATCGGCAGCGAGGCCGACTTCAAGGGTGTCGTGGACCTCGTCACGATGAAGGCCCTGCTGCTGGCCGACGGGAAGGTCAAGGAGGCCGACATCCCGGGTGATGTGCTGGACACCGCCAAGGCGTGGCGTGAGAAGCTCGCCGAGGCAGCGGCGGAAACCGACGACGATCTCCTGGCCAAGTACCTCGAGGAGGGCTCGATCGGCGAGGACGTGATGCTGAAGGCGCTCGGCCGAGCCATCGCCGATGGCGCGCTGGTCCCGGTGCTGGCGGCGGCGGCCACCAGGAGCATCGGCGTCCAACCCCTGATGGACTTCATCATCGACGAGTTCCCCTCGCCGGCGGCACGGGGAGAGGTGGAGGGCATCGATCCCAGGAGCAAGGCCGCCGTCCGGCGCGCGGCCGACTCCGAGGCGCCCCTGTCGGCGCTGGTCTTCAAGACCATCTCCGACCCGCACGTGGGGAAGCTCTCCGTCTTCCGCGTCTACTCGGGGACGTTCAGGTCGGACAGCCAGGTGCTCAACGCGAGCCGCGACGCGCGGGAGCGCGTGGGTCACCTCGGGTGGCTCATGGGCAAGACGCAGAAGCCCGTGGAGGCGCTCGGGCCCGGTGAGATCGGCGTGTTGACCAAGCTCAAGGACACGTTCACCGGCGACACGCTCTGCGACGAGGGGCACCCCATCGTGCTCCCGGGCATCACGTTCCCCGAGCCGGCCATCTCCTTCGGCATCCAGCCGAAGACGCGGGGCGACGAGGACAAGATCTCCACGGCGCTCCACCGGATGGCCGAGGAGGACCCCACGCTCCATCACCACTTCGATCCGGAGACCAAGCAGCTCCTCGTGTCCGGCATGGGCCAGCTCCACGTCGAGGTGGCCGTGGAGCGGATGAAGCGCAAGTACAACGTGGACGTCCTCGTCCTGCCCCCGCGGATCCCGTACAAGGAGACGGTGAAGGGGCGCGCGGAGGTCCAGGGCAAGTACAAGAAGCAGACCGGCGGGCGTGGACAGTACGGCGACACGTGGCTCAGGATCGAACCGCTGCAGCGCAGCGGAGGATTCGAGTTCGTGGACGACATCTTTGGCGGGGCGATCCCTCGCAACTTCATCCCGTCCGTGGAGAAGGGCGTCCGCGACTGCATGAAGCGGGGCATCATGGCCGGCTACCCGGTGGTGGACGTCAAGGTGACGCTCTACGACGGCTCCTACCACGACGTGGACTCCTCGGACATGGCCTTCCAGATCGCCGCGTCCATGGGGCTCCAGAAGGGGTTCATGGAGGCGCACCCGATCCTGCTGGAGCCCATCATGAACGTCGAGGTCACCGCGCCCGCGGACCATGCGGGCGACGTCATCGGCGACCTGAACGGGCGGCGCGGGCGGATCGTCGGCATGGAGCCCGACGGCGAGATCGTGGCCGTGCGCGCCCAGGTGCCCATGGCGGAGATGCTCACCTACGAGTCGACCCTGCGCTCCATGACGGGCGGGCGCGGGGCCTACTCCATGGAGCCCTCCCACTACGAGGAGGTGCCGGCCCACACCGCCGAAAAGGTGGTGGCCGCGGCCAAGGCCGAGAGGGACAAGGCGCATTAACCCTTCCTTCGTGACGCATGTCGAGTGCACGGTCTGCGGGCGGCGGCACGAGGCCGGCCAGCTCCTCACCGTCTGCGCGGGCTGCGGCCAGATGCTCGCCGTCCGCTACGACCTGTCCCGCGTCGCCGCCTCGGTCACCAAGGAGGCGCTCAGCCAGCGTCCACCGGGGATGTACCGCTTCCGCGAGCTCTTGCCCCTCGATCCGGCCGAGGCGCCCGTGGATCTCGGCGAGGGGGGCACGGCGCTTCTCCCGCTGCCGCGACTCGCCGCCCATCTCGGCATGCGGCACCTGTGGGCCAAGGACGAGGGGCAGAACCCGACCGGCTCCTTCAAGGCCCGCGGCCTCGGCATGGCCGTGACCAAGGCGCGCTCGCTGGGCGTGAAAGGGCTCATGATCCCCTCCGCCGGCAACGCGGGCGGCGCGGCGGCGGTGTACGGCGCCCGCGCCGGGGTGCCGGTCGTCGTGGTCGTGCCGCGCGGCACGCCGGAGGCGGCCGTGGCCGAGGCCGTGCTCGCCGGCGCCCATGTCTTCACGGTGGACGGCTCCATCGCCACCGCCGGCAAGCTCATCGCTCAGGTGGCGCCCCACCTCGGCTGGTTCGATCTCGCCACGCTCAAGGAGCCCTACCGCCTCGAGGGCAAGAAGACCATGGGCCTCGAGCTCGCCGAGCAGATGGGCTGGGAGACGCCCGACTACCTCATGTACCCGACCGGCGGCGGCACCGGGCTCGTCGGCATCTGGAAGGCCTACGAGGAGCTCGCGGCCATGGGGTGGGTCAAGACGCCGCAGCCCCGCTTCGTCGCCGTGCAGGCCGAGGGATGCGCTCCGGTGGTGAAGGCCTGGAACGAGAAGGCCGAGACGACCACGCCCTGGGAGAACCCGGTGACTCACGCGGCCGGGCTCAGGGTGCCTGGCCCGTTCGCGGGACGCCAGATGCTCCAGATCCTCCGGGGCACGGGCGGCCACGCCCGGGCGGTGAGCGAAGGGGAGATCGTGGAGGCCCAGACGCTCCTGGCGAGGACCGAGGGGATCTGGACGGCTCCGGAGGCCGCGGCGGCGGTGGCCGCCCTGATCCGGCTCCGCGACCGGCGCGACGTCGAGCCGGGCGACCGCGTGGTGATGATCCTCACGGGTTGCGGCATCAAGTGCGCCCCTCCGCCGCTGCCGGCGCCGGTCCACCTCCAGGGGAGCGACGAGGACATCCTCGCCCGCGTGCGGCAGAGCCTCGGCGCCTGACGCCACGCGCAATCACATTCCCCCTTGACAGGTCACCGGCCGCCCGGCTAGTCTCCCCTCACTCCAGTTGCGAAACATCGCAACTCTCGACGGTGAGGAGCCGATGCCGCGTCAGACGGAACACCGCCTCTTCGAGCTGCAGGCCGAGATGGCCAAGGCCCTGGCCAATCCCACGCGCCTGCGGATCCTCAGCCGGATCGGCAGCGGCGAGGTCGCCTACGGCGCGCTCCTGGACGACCTGGGGGTCTCGAAGACCAACCTCTCCCAGCACCTGGCCATCCTCCGCAAGGGGGGCGTCGTTGCGGTCCGCCGGGAGGGCGTCCACGTGCACTACCGGCTCACCTTTCCGGAGATCACGGACCTCTGCGCGGCCATGCGCGGGATCCTCGCCAAGCACCTCGCGGAGCACGCACGACAGGGCCGGCTGCTGATGCGCCGGGCGGTGTGAGGTGACGAGCCATGAGTGAGATCCAGATCGCGGCCACACTGGACTGCCGGGGGCTCACGTGCCCGATGCCGGTGATCAAGCTGTCCAAGGCCATCAGGACCATCGAGAAGGGCGCGGTGCTGGAGATGCTGGCGACCGATCCCGGGTCCGTCCCGGACCTCGACGCCTTCCAGAAGCAGACCGGGCACGCCGTGATCGAGCAGTCCCAGGCCGACGGGGTCTTCCGCTTTCTCGTGAAGCGAACGAAATAGGAGAGCAACCCGGATGAGTGCCGACGAGGTCAAGCGGATCCTGTACGTCCAGACCAGCGGCGTCGAGTCCCCCGCCAGGAGCGCCACCGTCTTTTTCCTCGCCGCCTCGGCCGCGGCCATGGACGTGGAGGTGGGCATCTACTTCACCCAGACGGGGCCGACCCTCCTGCAGCGGGGCACGCCGGAGACGCTCCGCATCAAGCAGGGGGGCGCGACCCTGTCGCACTTCATGGACCAGGCCCGGGATCTCGGGGTCCGCTTCTACGTGTGCCAGCCGAGCCTCGACCTCAACGACCTCAAGATGGGGGACCTCATCGACGGGGTCGAGATGATCGGCGGCGCCGCCTTCAATAACATGGCCCTCGAGTACGACCGCGTCATCTGCTTCTAATGTTGACGCAGAACGTTCCGTATGCAGAAAAGGAACGTCTGTTCAGCGAGGTCACGGCCGACCTCCGCTTCGGGGACTACCTCTACGGCTGCTACGAGTGCGGGATCTGCGTGGCCGTCTGTCCCTCCGCGCGCTTCTACGACTTCAGCCCGCGGCGCATCGCCCAGGCGGTGGCGCGCGAGGACGTGGAGCTCGTCTGGGAGCAGATGAACGGGGAGGTCTGGGAGTGCTCCCAGTGCTTCTCCTGCCTGCTCTGCCCGCGCGGGAATAACCCCGGCGGCATCGTCACGATCATGCGCGAGGTGGCGGTGAAGAACGGGCTGCACAGCGCTCAGCAGGCCCTCGAAGGCTACACGCGCATCATCTACAAGATCATGTCCACGGGCACCCAGGTCTCCCCCGACATGATCCGCCCCGAGGCCTTCCCGGACTGGGGTCCCACGGCCAAGCAGACGGCTGACAACCTCGAGGTCTGGCGCCGGGCGATGCCGCCGG
>JACOVB010000020.1 GCA_016177555.1 Candidatus Rokuibacteriota bacterium | reverse complement strand
CGTCTGGAGCCGGGTGATGTCCTCTCCCCCGAGACGCACGGCGCCCGCCTGCTTGGGGAGGAGGCCGCACACCGCCTTGACGAGCGTGGTCTTGCCTGCCCCGTTCGCCCCGAGCAGCGCGACGATCTCGCCCGGGGCCACGCGGAGCGACACCCGGCGGAGGGCCTGGATCTTGCCGTAGGAGACGTCGAGATCGGTGACCTCAATCACGCTCGTCGATCCCCAGATAGGCCTCGATCACCTGTGGCGACGTCTGGATCTCCGCGGGAATGCCCTCGGCGATCTTCCGTCCGAAGTTGAGCACCACGATCCGGTCGGACACCTTCATGACGAATCTCATGTGGTGCTCGATCAGGAGGAGCGCGATCCCGCGCTCGCGGATCCGGAACAGGACCTCGCCGAACTCGTCGGCCTCGCGCTCGTTGAGGCCCGCCGTCGGCTCGTCAAGCAGGATCAGCCGGGGCTCCGTGGCCAGCGCCCGGGCCAGCTCCACGTACCGCTGCTGGCCGAGCGGCAGCTCCGGCGCGATGCGGTCCCTCTGGTCGGAGAGCCCCAGGAGGTCGAGGTGCTCCAGGGCCGCCGCGCGGATGTCCGCTTCCTCCCGCCTGGCCCGCGGCAGCCGCAGGCCGCAGGCCACGGTCTCCGAGCGGCTGTGCTGATGACGCGCCAGCATCACGTTCTCGAGCACGGTGAGGGTGCGGAAGAGGCGCACGTGCTGGAAGGTCCGCGAGACCCCCAGCCCGACGATCCGCTCGGGAGGGAGCCCGGCGATGTCCTTGCCGAGGAAGCGGATGGCGCCGCCGGTGGGCGGGAAGACACCAGTGACCACGTTGAAGAGCGTCGTCTTGCCGGCTCCATTGGGACCGATCACGGCCGTGATCTCGGATGGGCCCATCTCGAAGGAGACGCCCGCCAGCGCCTGCAGCCCCGCGAACGACTTCGACACGGCCTCGAGCGCCAGGATCATCGCCTGGTCCCCGGCACCGCGCGCAGGATCGCCCCCACGGCCCCCCTGAGCCCCGGCAACAGGCCGTTGGGGAAGAACAGCATGATCACGATCAGCGCCAGCCCGTAGATGGCGCGCTTGTAGTCGGCAAACGGGGTCAGGTACTCGTTGAGCACGGTGAGCGCGGCGGCGCCCAGGAGCGCCCCCCAGAGGAGCGTGAAGCCTCCCAGCGCCAGCACCATGATGATGTCGATGGCGAACATCAGCGAGGCCACGGCCGGTGAGACGAAGCTCACGAAGTGGGCGTACAGGCTGCCGGCGATGGAGGCGAAGACCGAGGAGAGGACGAAGACCTTGACCTTGTACCTCCTGGCGTCCACGCCGAACAGTCGCGCCACGACCTCCCCCTCGCGGATCGCCCGGAGCGCCCGGCCCAGGCGAGAGTCCACCAGGTTCAGCGCGAACAGGAAGAGGAGCATCGTCACCGGCCAGACGAGGAAGTGGAAGCGGAAGTCGGAGTCCAGCGCGACCCCGCCCAGCGTGATCGGGGGGATGCTCGACAGGCCCTGGAGCCCGCCCGTCAAGGGCGTCATCTCCTTGATCAGGATTTCCACGATGATGGTGAACGACAGCGTGGCGATGGCGAGGTAGTGCCCGCCGAGCCTCAGGACCACCACCCCGAGCCCCCAGGCGAGCACCGGCGTGATGCACTGGCTCAGGATCACGGCGGCGGCTGCCGGCAGCCCCGCGCGGGTGCTCAGGATGGCGGAGGCGTACGCGCCGATGGCGAAGAAGGCCGAGTGCGAGATGGACAGCTGCCCGCAGTACCCCACCAGCAGGCTCAGGCCCATCGCCACCATCGAGTAGAGCGCGATGAAGTTGAGGACGTTGAGGTAGAAACCCGAGCCGGCAGCGAGCGGGAGGACGAGCACGCCGAGGGTGACCCCGGCCCAGGCCATCCGACTCGCGTGGTTCATGAGAGCTGGCGGGCGCCCCTACGCCAGGAGGCGTGGCAGCCCGGAGACGTCGTCGAGCGACTCCAGGCGCTCGGTCTGTGCGACGAGACGCTCCAGGCGCGCCGGGTCGGGCCGGCTCACGGCACCCTCCGCCGCCGCCATGAACTTCTGGCGGCAGGCCTCGGCCGACAGGGGCCGCGTGGCGCCTCCAAGCGGGTGGTCCACGGCCTGCCGCCAGGCCGGCCGGCCGTCGGCCTCGATCTCGACCTCGGTGCGGCCCACCACGAGGTCGGTTCG
>JACOVB010000018.1 GCA_016177555.1 Candidatus Rokuibacteriota bacterium | reverse complement strand
CTGCCCGGTGCATCGGCGCTGGCGCCGCCTCCTCTGCCGTCGAGCCCGAGGGGCCGGGAGCTGGCGACGGCCGTGCCGTCTATGTCGAGTCGGAGGTCGCCCGCGCTGATGCCCCGTGCACCCTGGCGCAACGCGCTCAGGCGCCCGGCGATGGCGCGGGAGGGGTTGGCCTCGACGTTGAACGCCGGCCGTCCCTGCGCGGCCGCTTGCTCAGGCGTGAGGAGCCCGAGAGCGTTCGCGAGCTGGTCGTTGGTGAGGCCGAGCGAGAACGCGGTCGGCCCCGTGCCCTGGAGCGCGTTGGCCGTCTGGCGCATCTCACGGCAGCGCCTCGTCAGGTCACCGGCGGCCGAGTCCTGGGTGGCGAGGCCCGCGGCCAGCAGCTTGGGGCAGACGACGTCGATGGCGGCAGCCATGGACCGCTGGGGAGCGGTGAGACCCGGCGCGAGGATCAACTCCCCGGCGGCGGCCGGGCCCAGCGGCAGAACGGAGACGCAGAGGAGCATCAGGGCCGCGGGCACTGCAGAGCGGCGCGTCGATCTCATTGCTTCCCCCTCGCCAGGCCGATTTCGCCCGGCAACGTGCCCGGCCGCCGGTTACGGATGGCGGCTGAGTCTACTATGGGAGATGGCGGCGCTGCAAGAAAACGCATCGAGTCAAGAGTTCGGTTACCGAAGGCGAGGGCCGGGGGTGCCGGGGTGCTGACTCTCCATAGCCGCGCGAGGGGGTGTCGAGCCTCTGGATTGACATGCGCCAACTCTCCCCTGATAGTACGTAGTGCATGCGCTGTTCGCAGGCCTTCTCTTCCCCGACTGCTCGCCGGCGCCCCGGCCTCGCCGCCCTCGCCACGCTCCTGTTCGCCGGCTGCGCCGCCACCGGCGATGCAGGCCGGGAGGCGGCCACCCAGCTCCAGCAGAACCCAGGCAAGGCCGAGGACTTCCTCGTCGTGGACTGCCTGTTGCCGGGCCAGATCCGCCGGCTCGGGGCACAGATGACCTTTCTCACGGCGCGCCGCGCCATCAAGACCTCCGCCCGCGACTGCGAGATCCGGGGCGGAGAGTACGTCGCCTTCGATCGCTCCAACTACGCCACGGCGCTCAAGATCTGGCTCCCGTTGGCGAAGGAGGGCGACGCCTCCGCCCAGACCTACGTGGGCGAGATCTTCGAGAAAGGGCTGGGCGTTCCCCCTGACCACGCGGCGGCCGCCGAGTGGTACCGGCGGGCGGCCGAGAGCGGCTACTCGCGGGCGGCCATCAACCTGGGGCACCTCTACGAGCGGGGGCTCGGCGTGCCGAAGGACCCGCCCCAGGCGCTCGCGTGGTACCGCCGCGCCGCGGGCCTCGGCGACCTCTCCTTCACCATCGCGCCCGCCGACACTTCGGCCGAGGTCCGGCAGCTCAGGAGCGAGGTGGGCGAATTGCGGCGCCAGCTCGAGACGAAGCAGGGCGAGCTGGACCGCGCCCAGCGGGAGCTGGACAGCCTGCGCCAGAGACTCGATCAGCGCCGGGGTGAGGTGGAGGCCGAGCGCGGGACCCTCGCGCGGCTCCGTCAGGACCTCGACGCCTCACGCAAGAGCGAGCAGGCAGCATCGGTCCGCCTCCGGGAGCTTCAGGCGGGGATCGCCGAGCGCGAGACCCGGCTGGCCGCCAAGGACCGCGAGCTCGGCGATCTCCGCGCCTCGCTGACGCGCTCCGAGGCCGCCGCCGCGGCGAAGCGTGCGGAGCTGGACCGGCTCCAGCGCGAGCGCCCTGCCGAGGCGGCTCGGGCCCAGCGCGAGGTCGAAGACCTGCGCAAGCGTCTCGGCGAGCGGGGGGACGAAGCCGCAGCCGAGCGGGACGCCCTCACCCGCCTGCGCCAGGAGCTCGAGGCCGCGCGGGGGAAGGAGCAGACCCAGGCGGCGCGCCTGCGCGACATCGAGCAGGCCATCACCGAGCGCGAGGCCCGGCTTGCCGCCAGGGACAGTGACCTGGCCACGCTGCGCGCCTCCCTGACCCGTTCCGAGGCGGAGGCCACCGCCAGGCGCGCCGAGGCCGAGCGCCTCGAGCACCAGCGGGCCGCCGAGCTCGACCGCTCCCAGCGCGAGGCCGAGGCGCTCCGCAAGAGCCTGGCCGAGCGTGGGAGCGAGGCCGCGGCCGAGCGTGGGGCGCTCGGCCGTCTGCGCCAGGACCTCGAGACCTCCCGCAAGAGCGAGCAGGCGGCCACCGCCAGGATCCTCGAGCTCGACGCCTCCGTCTCCCAGGGGGAGACCCGGCTCGCCGCGAAGGACCGCGAGCTCGCCGACCTCCGCACCTCCCTCGCCCGCTCCGAGGCGGACTCCACCGCCCTGAGGGCAGAGCTCACGCGCATCCGCGAGCGTACCGCGGAAGCCGGCCCCGACATCCAGCTCATCGAGCCCGAGCTGGTCGTCACCCGCGGCACGCGGGCCGCGCGGGCTCCGGCGGCCGATCGGCTGGTCGTGGTGGGGCGCGTCAACGCCAGCGACGGGCTCCTGTCGCTCACGGTCAACGGGCGCGAGGAGAAGCTGGGCAGCGACAACCTCTTCAAGAGCCAGGTCGGGCTCACGCGATCGGCCGACGAGCGGGTGCGGATCGTGGCCGTGGACCGGCGCGGGCGGAAGTCCACCCTCGAGTTCCTGATCCTGTCGTCGCCGGAGCCGCAGATGGCCGCGGCCGGCGCCGCGGCGCCGGCCAGGGTCGGCTCGCCGCTGGCGCAGAAGGACATCGCGCTGGGGACCTATCACGCCCTCGTCATCGGCAACAACGACTACACGATGCTGCGGCGGCTCCGCACCGCCGTGAACGACGCCCGGGAGGTCGCGCGCATCCTCGAGCGCGAGTACGGCTTCAAGGTGACGCTCCTGCTCAACGCCACCCGCTACGACACGCTGTCGGCGCTCAACGCCATGCGCGAGCGGCTCACCGAGAAGGACAACCTCCTCATCTACTACGCCGGGCACGGCGAGCTCGACAAGGTGAACCAGCGCGGCCACTGGCTGCCCGTGGACGCCGAGCCCAACAGCTCCGCCAACTGGATCTCCAACATCGCCATCACGGACGTGCTCAATGCCATGACGGTGCGCCAGCTCCTGGTGGTGGCCGACTCCTGCTTCTCGGGGACGCTGACCCGCTCCTCCCTGGGCCAGATCGAGGGCGGGCTCAGCGAGGGCGACCGGGCCAAGCTCATGCAGCTCATCGCGCAGAAGCGCTCGCGCATGGCGATGAGCTCCGGGGGCGTGGAGCCGGTGCTGGACTCGGTGGGCGGCCCCCACTCGGTCTTCGCCCAGTCCTTCATCGAGCTCCTCGGCAACAACTCAGGCGTGCTCCTGGGCCAGGAG
>JACOVB010000245.1 GCA_016177555.1 Candidatus Rokuibacteriota bacterium | reverse complement strand
GGTCGAGGTAGAGGCGGTCACCGTCCACGCTGACCACGAGGCCCTCGATGGGCGGAAAGGCGGCCACCACCTCCTGGAGCAGGAGCCCGAACGTGGCGCCCACCTGGTCTGCGAGGCCCGCCTGGGCGGGCGCGGCCCCCAGGAGCAGCGCGATCGCCAGGGACAGGCGCGCCAGCCACGGAGTCGTGCGCACCACTAGAAGACCACCGAGGGCTGATGGACCCCGAACACCCCGCGCAGCGTCGCGCAGATCTCGCCGAGGGTCACGGACGCCTTCACCGCGCCCAGGACGAGCGGCAGGAGATTGTCCCGGCCGCGCGCCGCCCGGTCGATCGCCTCGAGCGCCCGCTCGGCGCGGGCCCGGTCGCGTGTCCGGCGGAGCCGATCGAGCCGCTCGGCCATGGCGGCGGCCACCTCCGGGTTCACCTGGAACAGGTGGCCCGGAGGCGGCTCGTCGATGACGAAGTCGTTGACGCCCACCACGACCCGGGCCTTGCTCTCGATCTCTTGCTGGTAGCGGTAGGCGGATTCCTGGATCTCCCGCTGCATGAACGGAATGGCATTGACCGATCCGCCCAGGCCGTCGATCTTCGCGATATAGGCCTCGGCCTCCTCCTCGACCTGCCGGGTCAGCCGCTCGATGGCGTACGAGCCGCCCAGCGGATCCACGGTGTCGGCCACGCCGGACTCGTGGGCGAGGATCTGCTGGGTGCGAAGCGCGATCCGCTCGGCCTGCTCGGTGGGAAGCGCAAGGGCCTCGTCCATGGAGTTGGTGTGGAGCGACTGGCAGCCTCCGAGGACCGCCGCCAGGGCCTGCAGCGTCACCCGGACGATATTGTTCTCCGGCTGCTGCGCGGTCAGCATGCTGCCCGCCGTCTGGACGTGGAAGCGGAGCGTGAGCGATCGCGGATCGCGGGCGCCGAAGCGGTCGCGCATGATGCGGGCCCACAGCCGCCGGGCGGCGCGGTACTTCGCCACCTCCTCGAGGAGGAGGTTGTGGGCGTTGAAGAAGAAGGAGAGCTGTGGCGCGAACTCGTCGACCCGGAGCCCGGCCTCGAGCGCGGCCGTCACGTAGGCGATGCCGTAGGCGAGTGTGAAGGCGACTTCCTGGGCCGCCGTGGACCCGGCTTCGCGCACGTGGTAGCCGGAGATGGAGATGCTGTTCCACCGCGGCACCCGATCCTTGCAGAACGCGACGGTGTCGGTGATGAGCCGCATGGAGGGCGCAGGCGGGAAGATGTAGGTGCCCCGGGCGACGTACTCCTTCAGGATGTCGTTCTGCACCGTGCCCGACAGCCGCTCGGCCCCGACCCCCTGGCGCTCGCCCACCGCGATGTAGAGGCACAGGAGAATCGCGGCCGTGGCGTTGATCGTCATGGAAGTGGACACGCGGTCGAGGGGGATCCCGTCGAAGAGGTCCAGCATGTCCTCGAGACTCGAGATGGCGACCCCGACCTTGCCCGCCTCGCTGCGCGCCACGTCGTGATCGGCGTCGTACCCCATCTGGGTCGGCAGGTCGAAGGCCACGCTGAGCCCCGTCTGGCCCTGGTCGCGCAGATACCGGTAGCGGTGGTTCGTCTCGGCGGCCGACCCGAACCCGGCATACTGCCGCATGGTCCAGAAGCGTCCGCGATACATGGTGGGCTGCACCCCGCGCGTGTACGGGAACTCCCCCGGGAAGCCCAGGTCGCCCAGGTAGTCGAGGTCGGGGGTGTCCGCCGGCGTGTGGACGGGCGGCAGCGGCGCCCCGCTCGAGGTGGCGAAGAGGCCGGGACGCTGAGGCGACCTCTCGCGCGCCGGCGTCAGCGTGCGGGCCTCCCAGACCCGCCGCGCCTCCTCGATGCGCCGCCGCGCCTCCGGAGTCATGTCGGGCGGGGTCACAGCGGGATGTTCCCGTGCTTCTTCGGCGGGTTCTGGTCCCGCTTGGTGTGCAGCACATCCAGCGCCTGGATCAGCTTGCGCCGGGTGTCCTTCGGCTCGATCACCTCGTCCACGTAGCCTCGCTCGGCGGCCACGTACGGGTTGGCGAATCTTTCCCGGTACTCGCGGGTCTTCTCCTCCTTGAGCGCGGCCGGATCCTTGGCGGCATCCATCTCGCGCCTGTAGAGGATATTCACCGCGCCATCCGGGCCCATGACCGCGATCTCGGCCGTGGGATAGGCGAAGTTGGCGTCGCCCCGGATGTGCTTGGAGGACATGACGTCGTACGCGCCGCCGAAGGCCTAGCGCGTGATCACCGACAGCATTGGCACCGTCGCCTCGCAGTAGGCGTAGAGGAGCTTGGCGCCGTGCTTGATGATGCCGCCGTGCTCCTGCTGGACCCCGGGGAGGAAGCCCGGGACGTCCTCGAAGGTCACGAGCGGGATGTTGAAGCAGTCGCAGAAGCGGACGAAGCGGGC
>JACOVB010000302.1 GCA_016177555.1 Candidatus Rokuibacteriota bacterium | reverse complement strand
CTCGGGGCGGGTGACGGTGAGGCAGACGACACCGTTGTCCCGCTCGATCTGAACCGTTTCAGCCACGTCGCCCTCTCTCAGATGACGCCGCGGGCGCGCGGCGCCTCGACGGCGCGCGCGTCCAGGCCCAGGAGGCCTCCCGGCACCTCGTCCGTGTGCCGCCCGAGGGTGGGCGGCGATCGTGGGCTCCAGATAACGCGGCGGCGCGGAACCCGTCAAGGGCGAAGTTATGGAGTACGTCAACGACCGGGGGGTCCACGCCGATATCCCGGCCCGCGACGTCGTGGCCCTCTTCGAGCGCGGGTACCCGAAGCTCATGGAGTTGACGGCCTCGGTCCCGGCCACGCGGTTCCGCGAGGAAGCGGAACAGGCCGCGGCGGCCGGCGAGCCGTGACGGGGCGCCCCGCGCGCGCGACCCGGACGCTGCGCTGAGGGGCATGCAGGCCCAGGTCGTTGCGCAGCACGTAGAGGAGCGGCGTCTCGGGATCCGCGTCGACCCCGGTGCGCCGGCCGTTCACGATCAGCGAGAGCTTCGCCATGACGGTTCCCTGAACGCCTGCAGGATACGACGACGCGGCCGGGCTCGACCTCCTCGACGCGCGGACCCACCCATCATGCCGGCGCCGCCCGCGTCAGGGCGGGGCGCCGACGTCCCCGACCCCACCGTGGTCGGCGCGGGCGGTGTCGGCCGCCGAGACAACCTTCGCCTCGAGCGCGCGAAGCCGCGTCCGGAGCCGCCAGCGATCGATCCACAGCGGCACCCCCACCAGCACGATCCCGGCGGCCGCAGAGAGCAGGATCACGGCCGCCAGCGACATCCCCTCGAGCTGCCAGACAAGAGCGCGGATCGTCACCGCCGTGTGGTTCTGCACGGCGAACACGGTCAGCGCCGACGCCAGCACGGCCACGAACAGGGACTTGAGTCCTCCTGAGCCCTTCATCCTCGTCGCCTCCCGCCGGGCGCCGCGCCCCGGCGCATCCCAGGCGCATTATGCCACGAGCCGCCGTCCATGCACCCCAGGGCGCATGGCGATGCCCGAGCTCGATCTCTCGGCCGGCGGGAAGACACGGGAGCCCACAGCCCCGAGACATTTCAGGACCCGATGAGTCGTTTTTTCATCATAATAATGACTCATGTACACCAGAGTGCTGGAGCCTCCTCGGCGGCAGAGCTTCTTCCTCTTCGGCCCCCGGGGAGTTGGCAAGACGGCGTGGCTGCGAGCGCGCTTCCCTGACGCCCTGTTTTTCGACCTCCTGGATGCGGACACGTACACGCGCCTCCTGGCGGCCCCCACCCGGCTCGGTGATGAGATCCCCGCTGGATACAGGGGCTGGGTGGTCCTGGACGAGATCCAGCGGCTCCCCGATCTGCTGAACGAGGTCCACCGCCTCATCGAGGCGCGGCGGGTCCGCTTCGTGCTCACGGGATCGAGCGCCCTGAAGCTCCGGCGCAAGGGCGTCAACCTCCTGGCCGGGCGCGCCCTCACGCGCTTCATGCACCCGCTCACGGTGACCGAGCTGGGTCAGGATTTCGACCTGCGGCGGGCGCTCCGGTACGGGTGCCTGCCCTTCGCGTGCACGGAGCCGGAACCTCGCGACTATCTCCGCAGCTACGTCACCACGTACCTGCGCGAGGAGGTCCAGCAGGAGGGGTTCGCCCGGAATCTGGCGGCCTTCGCGCGATTCCTGGAGGCAGCGAGCTTCTCGCAGGGATCGGTCCTGAACATGGCCGCCGTGGCCCGGGAGAGCGCGGTCAACGCCAAGGTCGCCGAGGACTACTTCAGCATCCTCGAGGATCTCCTGATCGCCGTGCGCCTTCCGGTCTTCGCCAAGCGGGCCAAGCGGCGCGTCGTCGCGCATCCCAAGTTCTACTTCTTCGACGCCGGAGTCTTCCAGGCCATCCGCCCGCGGGGCCCCCTGGACTCCCCCGAAGAGACCCGCGGCGCCGCGCTGGAAACCCTCTTCCTGCAGCAACTGCGGGCGGTGAACGATTACGCGGATCTCGGCTACTCGCTCCACTACTGGCGGACAGCGGCCGGAGACGAGGTGGACTTCGTGCTCTATGGCGAGCGGGGCCTCGTGGCCTTCGAGGTCAAGATGACCCAGACCGTGCGCCCCGAGGACCTCCGAGGACTGCGCCGATTCCGGGAGAGCTATCCCCAGGCGAAGACGTTCTTCGTCTACCCCGGCTCTCGCCGGAGGCACGAGGCGGGAATCGAGATCATGCCCGCGGAGGCGGCCCTTCGCGGGCTCGAGGAGCTGATCAGGTGAGCCTGTGTGCCTGCCTCGCCTTCACAGTCGGACTGCCTACGGCGTCAGCCGTCGGTTTCCGCGCGGCGTTTGCCGCTGGGTAGCCGGTGGGGCGCGCGGCCTCGGGCCGCCGCCAGGACCCGCTGCCGCAGGGCGTCCGATCGGATGAGACCGCGGTCCGCAATGGGCAGGGAGGAGCTGACGACATCCTGGAACTCCTTGCCCGGCGTCTTGGCGATGCGCGCGGCCAGGCGGGCCCAGACTATCCCGCCGACCGCGGATCGAAGTCTGGCTGGAGCCGCAGGGCATCAGCGATCTTGGTCACGGTATTGAAGAGCTGAACCACCTCGATGGTTTCCGTGAGCGCGCGGTCAGACAGCCCAAGCCGACGGGCTTCGCGAAGGTGAAAGTCGACGCCATAGTCCGACTTGCCGGTCATCGAGGCAGCCAGCGCGAGGATCTCCTT
>JACOVB010000301.1 GCA_016177555.1 Candidatus Rokuibacteriota bacterium | reverse complement strand
GTAACCACGGCCCAGCTTGGCCGCCGGGCCCCGGGTGGCGGAAAGGTTTTGAGAAACCCCTGGGGGAAAGGTTCTGAGAATCAGCCTGCTACGTGGGGGAATGCTTCTGGGAAATCACATGCCGACCGCACCCGAACGTCCCTGGGAATGGACCATTGGGTTGACGCGACAACTCGCACAGCCGTAGGGAAATGGGGGTCAGGTTGACCCCGATCTCCGGCTTCGGGGAGCAGACCAAGAGAACGTCAAATCCGATCACGCTCAGTCACACGTATCTTCTCCGATACGCGTTTTGGGCGAACGAGGCTCGTGATAAAGTCAGAGCGACGGAGATGGGCAGCACTCGGTTGCGGTTTTGGCCAGTGGAGGGATCATGACCATCAGGATCGAGCATACGGTGCAGGTTTGGCGGGAGGACGCGTCGTATGTGGCGCGGGCCATACCCCTTGACGTCCTGAGCTGCGGGACGACTCCTGAGGACGCTCGTCGGAATCTCTCGGAAGCCGTGGCGCTCTTTCTCAAGACTGCCTCCGCTCACGGCACACTGGCCGAGGTCCTGGAAGAGTGCGGTTATCGGCGGGTCAATGACGAGTGGCGAGCGCCGACCCTGCTGTCCTCGGAGACCGTGAGTCAGGCCATCTCTGCCTAAGCCGTCGGCCACGTGCCCAAGATTGTCCCCGTCCACTGGACCGTCCTGGAGAAGATCTTCGTCCGGGACGGGTGGCAATTCGACAGGCAAGAGGGCAGCCACCGGTCCTACGTAAAGCCGGGGACGCCCCGCCCGGTGGCCATTCCCGCGTATGCCGCCGTGCCCGTCTCGATCATCCGCAACGTCATGCGAACGGCAAACATGGACCGGAAGCGCTATTTCGCTCTTCTGTCCGAGGTCTGATGTATGGTCTGCTCCCCACTTGACCCAGACATGTACCCTACGCGCGGGTCACGGGCTCGGGCGCCACATGAGTCGCGCTCCGAGCAGCAAGGCCCCGCCGCCGATGACCGCGAGGAAGACGCGCTGCCCGGCGCCCTCGAGGACGCCGGCCACGAGCGGGCCCAGGAAGATGGCCGAGCGCAGAGGAAACATGAACGCCAGCTCCCGCCACGCCACCCGTGCAGCGGGCATCCAGGGCCCCCCCGGGAACCCCTGGGTCTCCTCGGCCACGCGCGCCAGACCCCGCCCGGCTCTGATCCGGCTCCCGCGGTGATCCTGGTGATCCGGCTCCCGCGACAGGGGCGGCGTCCAAGGGCCGCGTGAGCGGGGCCGACGGCTGCCCTGGCGGCCGTCGCCGTTGCTCGGGGAGACCTCTGAGAGGCCCGCTTGGCCGCCCGGGCGAGGGTGACAGAGGTGGCCGCGGTGTGGTCGGGCTGGGGCGGGGCCGGTCCGGGGCTGTCTGGGGCCGGCGTCCGGTAGACGTGGTGGTCGATGTAGGTGACGGCGGGCGGGGGGCGGACGGGGGGCAAGCCCATGGTCTCGAAGTGCAGGAACGCCCCGGTGCCGTTCGTGTCCGTGAGGAGGACCTGGTTCACCGAGAGCCCGATCTCCTCGCCCGCCGCGGCCTTGCCCGAGACGAGATGGGAGTCGGCGAGCTTGCGGGTGAGAGTGAGCCCCAAGGCAAGCGCTCCGCGAGGGGGACGAAGGGGCGGCGGCCGGGGCCCGTGTCGTCGGCGCGCGGACGGTGCTCGACGACGCTGGGGTCTTTCGGAGGGTCCTGGATGCCTGCTGCATGGGGTCGCGTGATGCGAAGTGGCGTTGGTGTTTCCTCTGGGCACCGGCCGGTGACAGCCCGCGTCCCGGAGTCCTCACGCAGCCCTCCTCGGTCAGCCGGCGCTGCGGCTCTACCGCTCCCGCGCCGTCTCCCGCGAAGCGCGCAGGACGGGGCTCAGGAAGTACTCGATCAGCCTCCGCTGCCCGGTCTTGACCTCCACCGTGACCGCCATGCCGGGCAGGAGCGTCGCCGGTCCCCCGTCGGCCTCGATGGCCGCCCGGCCGAGGCTCACGCGCATCGCGTAGACCAGCCCCACGTTCTCGACCTGGACGGCTTCCCCCGACACCGACGCGACGGTCCCGCTGACGGTGCCGTGACGCGTGAACGGGAAGGTGTCGACCTTCAGCTCCACCGTCTGCCCCGGACGGACGAAGCCCACGTCCTTGTTCTCGAGCCAGGCCTCCGCCTCCAGGATCGCGTCGCGGGGGACGATCACCAGCAGCGCCTGCGCCGGCGTCACCACGCCGCCCTGGGTGTGGACGGCCAGCTGCTGGACGACGCCGTCGATGGGCGCCACCAGTCGCTGAATGGCGGTCCGCTGCGAGGCCTTCGCGACCTCCTCGGTGAGGGACCGCGAGCGAGTCTCCCACTCCGACAGCTCGCCCAGGCGCGCGCGCCTGAACTCGGAGGCGATCACCTCCCGCTGCTCCTCGGCCTCGCGGACCGCGGCGATGTCCTGCGCCAGCTTCTCGCGCTGCCCGGCCAGCTGCTGCACGGCCGTCACCCGCTGGGCCTCCACCTCGAGGTACTGCAGCCTGGCGATGAACTCGGGTCGCGCAACAGCCTGGCGTCAACCGTCTTGCCGAGGTGGCGGAAGGGGGGGAGGACTGGTTGCCGTCCAAGCGCACGAGGCCCTCGCGATCGAGGTTCACTTGTGGCGTCTCAACCCGTCAGGACCTGGTTGGTCTTTCCCTCGGGCCCATGAGCTTGGCGGTGCGGTCTTGCCGCGAACGCCACGCGGTGCGCATCGCCACGAGGACGGCGTCCTTCGCGTGGGCTACCCTCACGGCCCGACCTGCCACAGGATCACCCTCCCGCCCGGCCCCGTGGCAAGCTGGCGCCCGTCGGGCGCGAACGCGAGGGCCCCGCTGGCGGTGCCGCGATGAAGCACGTGGATCGGCTTCCCAGTCCCGCGGTTCCACAGCCACACGTCTCCCCGCCCTGTTGTCGCGGCGACGAGCCGCCCATCAGGGGAAAGGGCGGCGTTCACGAGGTCTTCCGCCTCTCCCGTGAACGCCCGCACCTCGGTGCCGGTCGCCGCGTCCCACAGGACAGTGGTCCTGCGCGAGATCGACAGGACGAACCGCTGATCGGTCGAAAACCCCACGATCCGCGTCCGCGCGGGTCCGTGAACGGTCGCGCGGGTCATCCCGCTGGCGGCGTCGACCACGCGGAGGACGGCCCCGGCCCCCACTAGCCCAACTTCCACGGCGCCCTGACGGTTTTCGGGCGCGCGCGCCGCGTAACCCCGTGAAATTTCGTGTGGGGCATGCGGAGATTGCCAGAATAGTCACGAATCAGAGGGGGGCCTGGGTGCCGGCGCGAGCGGCCACGGGCCCCCGGGGAGTGAGGCGGTACCCACGAGAGCATCTCGCCCCGTCAGCCGCCAGAATGCCCGGCTCGATTGTTCTTGACAGGAGGGGGGTGGGAGTAACGAAATGGACTCAGCGTGTTCATCAAGCGCACGAGCCGGCGGGTGGGCAGCAAGACCTACGTCAATCATCTCCTCGTCGAGTCGATCGCCACCCCAGAGGGCCCGCGCCACCGCACGATCTGTTCGCTCGGCTCGCTCGCCCCCGCGCCCGAAGCCCAGTGGTGCGGCCTCGCCCAGAAGCTCTCGTCCGCATTGGGCGGCCAGACGACCTTCCTGCCTGATCCCGCCGTCGCGGCGGTCGCCGCGCGGGTGCGCCCGCCGCGCGGCCGCCCGCGGCCCGCCGCGGCCGTCGGCACCGACGTGGTGGCCGTGCACACCGATCAGGTCGAGACCGAAGACCACCGGGAAGCGGGCCCGGTCCACGTGGGCCATCAGCTGTGGCGCGCCCTCGAGCTGGACCGGATCCTGGAGGAGGCCGGCCTCTCGGCACGGGCGCGGCGGCTCACGGAGCTCATGACGCTGAACCGCCTGGTGCACCCGGCCTCGGAGCACGCCATGCCCGACTGGATCCGGCGCACGGCCCTGGCTGACCTCCTCGGCGCCGACGTCAGCACGCTCAGCGACGAGGCGCTCTATCGCAATCTGGACCGGCTGCATCCCCAGCGCGCGCCGATCGAGGGGGCCCTGGCCGCGCGCGAGCGCACGCTCTTCACCCTGGACGACACCCTCTACCTCTACGACTTGACCTCGACGTACTTCGAAGGGCAGTGCCGGCTCAATCCGCAGGCCACACGCGGATACTCGCGCGACCACCGCCCAGACTGCAAGCAGGTGGTCGTCGGCTTGGTCCTGGATCGCGACGGCTTCCCGAAAGCCCACGAGGTCTTTGACGGCAATCGCGTCGATCGCACGACCCTCGCTGACATGCTGACGACGCTGGAACAGCGCACGGGCCGCCGGGGCGGCGCCACCGTGGTGGTCGATCGCGGGATGGCCTTTGCCGACAATCTCAAGGAGATCACCGACCGGGGCCATCACTATCTCGTGGCGGGCCGCCAGGCGGAGCGCACGCCACACCTGGACGCGTTCGAGGACGAGACCGGCTGGGCGGAGGTGCTCCGCCAGCCCTCGCCGCGCAATCCGGGGCAGAAGAAGTCGCGCGTCGAGATCAAGCGCCGGCTCGTCGACGGGGAGGTCCGCATCCTGTGCCGCAGTGAGGGCCGTACGGAGAAAGATCGCGCGATCCGTGAGAAGCACGAGCAACGCTTCCTCGAGGACCTCCAGAAGCTCCAGGCGCGGGTCAGCACAGGGCGCCTCCGCGAGGAGGCCAAGGTGCATGAAGCGATCGGGCGCCTCAAGGAGCGCTACCCGCGGGTGGCGCGGTATTACGCCATGACCTACGACGCCACGGCCCCCGCGGTGGCGTGGACCCCGCACGACGACAAGAAAACGAAGGCCGCGCAGCTCGACGGCGGCTATCTGCTCAAGACCGATCGCCAGGATCTCAGTGACGAGGAAATCTGGCGCCTGTATGTGCTCCTCACCCGCGTCGAGGACGCCTTCCGCGACATGAAGAGTCCGCTGATGGAGCGGCCGATCTTCCACCACTTGAAGGATCGGGTCCAGACCCACATCTTCCTCTGCGTGCTCGCCTACCACTTTCTCGTCGCCATCGAGAAGCGCTTCCTCTACCAGGGCGTGCACACGTCGTGGGCCACGCTGCGCGAGCAGCTCTCCACCCACCAGGTCGTCACGGTGGTGCTGCCGGCGACGAACGGCCAGACGTTGCGCATCCGGAAGGGCTCGACCCCCGACGCGATCCATCGGAAGATCTACCGCACGCTCGCGATCCCGCACGAGGTCATGAAGCCGGTGAGGACGTGGGCCCCCACCCTGTCGCCATAGTCACTCACAAGGGGCCTAACCTGCTGACATATCAGCACTCCGGTCTCGAGACCGTGGAAGTTGGGCTAGGAACGACCGGCCATCCGCCGCAAAGGCAACCTCCTTGTAGTATTCGGGATACCCGGTGAACCCTCGCAGCCGCCGGCCGGTGGCGGTATCCCACAGACGCAGGGTGCCATCAGCCCCCGCCACCAGCAGGCGCCGTCCGTCCGGCGAGAAGGCGAGCGAGTAGACGTTTCCTTGCGGTGTGTTGACCTCGTACGTCGCACGCCAGATCTCCCGGCCTCCAGCCATCTCGCTCAGGCTCAACATCTGCCTTATGTACCCCGCCGCCCCGCCCAGGGCGAGGAACCGCCCATCGGGCGATATCTGGGCGCGCCCGACGCTGGGTTCCCGAATCACGCCAGCCTCCCTGCCGGCCAAGAGGTCCCACCATTTCACAGTGCCTCCGCCGCCCACGGACAGGAGGACTCGTCCGTCGGGCGAGAAGGTCGTCCTCCGCACGGCTGGCTCGTGGCGCCCCAGGACCCGCGCCACCGGCGGGGGGCCGCCCGGGGCCGGCTCCGCGCGCCGCGGGGTGATACCTCCCGGATCTGGGGCAGGCCCGGGGCGAATCCGGGGGACATGGCCGTGAACGTCTGCGTGACGGCCACGATTCGCTCCGTCTTGCACTCCTCCTCCTCGGCCTGGATCACGATGTCGGTCACCCCGTCCCCGTTGACGTCGCGCATCTCGACGGCCGCGCCCAGGGTCGCCTGGGAGATCTGGAGGATCTCGTGCCTCGAGCAGCCGCCGCTCTCCCCGTCCTGCTCCCCCGAGAAGAGATCCTTCGTCGCCCGCGTCCTGAGATCGACGAGCAGGTAGCCCTCCCACATGACGCCACGAGTCACGCCCACGGAGCGGACGGTGAGATGCGGAGTGCCCGCCTTGTCCGTCACCAAGCCCACCACGTCCGGGCTGCCGCCAACCAGGCGCGTCGGGTCGCCGCCGGCCGCGTCGTACAGGTAGAGCCCCTGGGCCATGCGGCCGGCGGAGGGGAAAAGGAGCAAGAAGGTGGTGTTGCCGATCCGGCAGCTCGCCTCGATGGAGTCGATTCCCTTGTCCTTCATCCAGCCCTCGAGATTCCGCTCGAACGGCCGGGGCAGGTCGTCAGACGTGTCGGTGCAGCTCGCTGCGGCGCCGGCCGCCGGGAGGCCGGCGAGGGCACCCAGGAGCGCGAGGGCGATGACGGCTCTCATGGGCCTCCAGCGATTCCACCCGTCGCTCGAATCGTGACCCGGTGAGCGGGCGGTTCGCGCATAGCCGACAATTCCCTGCTGGGGCCTCGAGAGGGCAAGTATCTCCGCTGCGGCGGCCCTGGGTCCGCGCCAGCCTCGCGCGGCAGCAGGTGGAGCCCGGCACGCGGAACACGGCCCATGCCTACAGCCCGTGGTATTTTGTCGCGACCTTGCCGAAGGTGGGCTGGCCCCGGCCACCGCGCCAGTAGAAGATGCCGGCGTGGTCTCCCTCGTGGCCGTCGAGAGCGGCCCAGACCTCGTCGAGGCCATCGCCGTTGACGTCAGCGACCCCGAGCGGCACGATATGTCTGTAGTACGTTCCCCCGAGTACGGCCACCACCGAGAGGTCGGAGTCGAGGATGACCGTCCGCCAGTCGTCGTCGATCTGCGGCTCGGCCTCTGCCCCATAGCGGGCGTAGGCGACGTACTGGCGGCGCTCGCGGGCCGTGAAGTGGCCGCCCGCGATGATCAGTTTGGCCAGTTTCTGCTGGGGCCGCGCCACGGAGCCCGGCCTCCCGGCCCCCACCCACAAATCGGGCCCGCGCGGGAACAGCGTCCGGACTCGCGAAGCGATCGTCTGGTGGGGTCCGGGCTTCCTGAGGACGCAGGGCGCCCGGCATGCGGGGAGCCGCCGCGCGGCGATGACCAGACGGACGTCGGCCACCGCCGCCGGCGGGTGCGGTTCGGCCACTGCCACGATCAATGTCCCGGGTTGCACGTCGAAGCCGAGGATCTCGTGTCTGATAACCCGTGCCGAGGTCACGCCGTCGGGGGTTCGAACCTGGACGATCTCGCCCGTCTTCACGGAAACTGCGCTGTTGATGTACGCGTGGTCGATCTGACGACAGGACCAACCGCCATAAGGGCTCAGCGGCGGTTCGGGCTTCTCGCCATGACAGTAGCTCGGCCTGTCGCTCAGCACCGCACGGCGGAGAAACCTCTGCATGTCCGCCATCGGGAGCTCGAGGTAGATCTCCCCTCTGACGACGCCGCCAAGCAGGAGGTCCGCGAAGAATTGCTCTCTCGCGTCGGGCGAAGGGCCAGCGCTGGAGGCCCCGGCAGCGATCCCGACAGCCCCGAGAAGCACGATGGCAACGCGGATACGCCTGACGGCGCCCCTCACCCTGCCCCCTGTCGTCGCAGTCCCCACGCCGAGACACGCCTCTCGCGCCCTGCGCCGCAGCCGCGCCCCGGCCCCTCACAGCGCCGATGCTCCGCGACGAAGGCCTCGAGGGTGTCCGGGAGGGCGTGACGGCCTCAGCCATCGGACGCTCATGAGCGACGAGCCCACATGATGAGGCCAGGCCCGGGGCGGCGTCAATCGGAGATCTTGCGCACGGGCAACCCCGACGCCGGACTTCTCCCGAGCGGTAGGGATGATGGTGCGCGCCTGTGCTATCCTCGCCGCGCCATGACTCGAGCCGACCTCCCGACGCCTGCGCTCCTTCTCGACCTCGACCGCTTCGAGCGCAACGTCCAGAAGATGGCGGCGCACGTGAAGGCCGCCGGCAAGCGGCTCCGCCCCCACGCCAAGACGCACAGGTGTCCCGAGATCGCCCGGCGGCAGGTGGCCGCGGGCGCGGTGGGGGTGTGCGTCGCGAAGGTGGGCGAGGCCGAGGTGATGGCCGCCGCCGGCGTCCGCAATCTCCTCATCACCACGGAAGTGGTGGGGGCGGAGAAGGTCGGCCGGCTGCTGCGGGTGCTCGAGCGCCAGCCCGAGACCATGGTCGTCGTGGACCACCCGGACAACGTGCGCGAGCTGGGACAGGCCATGGCGCGCGCGGGGCGCGTGCTCAACGTGCTGGTGGACGTGGAGGTGGGCGGGCGGCGGACGGGCGTCGAGGACGGCGAGCCGGCGCTCGACCTCGGGCGTCTCGTCACCACCGAGCGGGCGCTCAATCTGCGGGGGCTGCAGGGCTATGCCGGGCACTGCGCCCACGTGGTGGGCTGGGAGTCGCGGCGGCGCGCCTCGCTCAAGTGGATGCGCAGGTTGATGCGGACGCGCGCCCTCTTCGAGAAGCAGGGCCTGCCCGTGGAGATCGTCAGCGGGGGCTCCAGCGGCAGCTTCGACATCGACGTGGAGCTGCCAGGGCTGACGGAGCTGCAAGCGGGCTCATACTGCGTGATGGATCTGGACTACCGGCGGATCGGCAGCCGCGGCGGGAAGGTCTACGACAGCTTCGAGATGGCGCTCACCGTGCTCGCCACGGTGGTGAGCCGGCCGAGCGCGGAGCTGGCCATCGTGGACGCGGGTTTCAAGGCCTTCTCCACCGACAAGCCCTTTCCCCCCGAGGCCGTCGAGTGCCCGGGGCTCGCGTACTCCTGGGCAGGCGACGAGCACGGGCGGCTCACCATCGCGGACCAGGACCGGGCGCCGCGGCTCGGCGATCTCCTCGAGTTCTTCCCACCTCACTGCGATCCGACGATCAACCTCTACGACCGCATTCACGCCATGCGGGGGGACAGGGTCGAGGCGGTGTGGGAGATCTCGGCCCGCGGCCGCTCGCAGTAGCCGTCGTCGACTCCAGGCCGGCCTGCCGGGCCCGCGATGTGGCGATGCGCCACACGCTGATCCGGTCTACCACACTCTGCCCCTCGATCCGTGGAACCCCAGAGGCGCGAAGCGCCTGAATTCCCTGGCGGCCACGCGCGCTGTGCGGCTGGCACCCCGATTGCTCCGGATAGCGGTTGACCGTGACGTCGATGGCAGTCCACACACACACCGCGAAGCAAGGAGGAAGTTCACATGAAGAAGGTGATGGGGTTGGCACTGGCTGTGCTGCTGGGCCTCGGTGTCGGCATGGCCGCGGCCGAGGAGATCTCCGGAAAGATCCAGAAGGTCGACGTCGCCGAGCGCATGTTCGTCCTCGAGGACGGCACCCAGCTCCGGCTGGCCGAGGGGCTCCCCACCGAGGGGCTGAAGGAAGGTGTCTCGGTGAGGGCGTCCTACGAGGAGCGCGACGGACAGAAGGTCGTGACGGGAATCCAGATCTCCGAGTAGCCCCGCAGGAGGCTGGGCCCGGCGGGCGGGCCATGCGCGGTCCGCCCGCCGGGATTCATCTGGGCACGATGGCCTCGAGCCCCGAAGCGATCAGGAACCGCACGATGGCCCGGGTCGCGATGACGGTCGTCTCGCCCGGCACCGGCACCGGCACGACCCGCGAGGGAGCCTCGGGGAAGGAAACGTTGGCCGTGCGGTAGCCCTCCACGATGCCGATCAGCGCGCCGTTCTCGACGTCGAAGACCCCACCCCCGCTCGCCCCGTAGCTCACGGAGGCGTCGACCCTCCGCACCGTCCCCTGCACGGGCAGCTCCTCCTCGCCCGCCACGAGCTGGCTGACCACGCCGGAGACCACGGTGAGCCGGCGTCCCCAGGGGAAGGCGACGACCCATACCTCGTCCCCGAGGCTCGCGGTCTCCTTGAGCCTCACGGGCGGGAGGCTCAGTCCGCTCACCTGAATCACCGCCAGATCGAGGTCCGGGCTCACGGCGGCCACCACGGCCTTCGTGCGCCCCTTCCGTCCGGGGCTGCTGACGTACACGTCCTGGGGCCCGGGCGGATCCAGGAAGTGACGGGTAGTGATGATCCAGGACCGGCCCGCCGCGGGGTCGGATGCCAGCACGACGCCGGAGGCGGCCCGGCGCACGCCGCCCTGGCGCTCCAGGCGCAGCTGCACCGTGGAGGGGAGGATGCGCCGGATGACCTCTCCGCGCTCCAGGCCTGCCGGCGTGGACGCACAGCCGGAGATCAGCAGAGCGAGCGCGAGCCAGCGGGCTGCCCGCTTCATCCCTCGGTGTCCCCCTCGCTGGCGTGCCGCCTGAGGATCCTGTAGAGCGTGCCGCGGTCGATGCCGAGGAGCTCGGCAGCGCGCACCTTGTTCCCGCCGGCCTCCTCCAGCACCTTCGCAACGTACCACTGCTTCACCTCCTCGAGCGTCATTCTGCTCGTGGGCAGGCGCAAGTCGCCGTCCGGCCCCCGGCGCAGCAGCTCCGGCAGATCGCCGGGCACGAGCACTTCCGACGACGACAGCGCCACGGCTCGCTCGACGGCATGTTCCAGCTCGCGCACGTTGCCGGGCCAGTGGTATCCGGACAGCACGGCCAGGGTCTCCGGTGCGAACCCCCTCGTGGGCTTGCCGGCGGCGCGTGCGTACTTCTCGAGGAAGTGCTGGGCGAGGAGGGGGATATCCTGGGACCGCTCACGCAGCGGAGGGAGGACGATGGTCACCACGTTCAGACGGTAGTAGAGATCCTCGCGGAAGGCTCCCTCGGCGACGCGCTTGCCGAGATCCCGGTTGGTCGCGGCAATGATCCGCACGTTCACCGGCAAGACCTCATTTCCGCCCACCCGCCGGATGGCGCGCTCCTGGAGCAGCCGCAGGAGCTTCGCCTGCAGGGTGGGGGCGAGGTCCCCGATCTCGTCGAGGAGGCAGGTGCCGCCATCGGATGTCTCGAGGAGGCCGCGCCGCGTCGAGAGGGCCCCCGTGAACGCCCCTCGCTCGTGGCCGAACAGCTCCGACTCGAAGAGGCCCTCCGGGAGCGCCGTGCAGTCCACCACGACGAAGGGGCGCCCGGCCCTGGGGCTCGCGTAGTGGATGGCCCGGGCGACCAGCTCCTTGCCGGTCCCTGTCTCGCCCTGGATGAGCACCGTGGTCTCGAGGGCGGACACGCGGGCCACGAGCTTGTAGACCTCCACCATCTGAGGGGACTGCCCCTGGAGGTTCTGCACGCCATAGCGATCCTCCAGTTCCCGGCGGTACTGCCGGTTCTCGCTGGCGAGCCGGCGGGCCTCGAGAGCGCGGCGGACGACGACCTTCATCTCCTCCATCCGGAAGGGCTTGGACAGGTAGTCGTAGGCGCCGGCGCGGATGGCCTGGATGGCGGTGTCGATGGTCACGAAGGCGGTGAGCACGAGCACCGGCACTCCCGGCTGGATGGTCGCGAGCCCCCGCATCACCTGCAGACCGTCCAGCCCAGGCATGCGGAGGTCCACGATGGCCAGGTCCACCGGCTCCGCCTCGGCCACGCGCAGGCATTCCTCTCCGCTGGCGGCTGCGCGAACCCGGTAGCCCTCGCGGCTCAGGACCTCGGCGAGGAGCGCCAGGGCCACCGGATCGTCGTCGGCGATGAGCAGCGTGCTCGCGGCCGTCACGCGGCGGGCTCCCCGGCGGGGACGACGACCCGGAACACCGTCCCCCCTGCCGCGCCGCTGGACACGTCGATGGTGCCGCCGTGCTCGCGGACGATCTGCGCCGAGATGAAGAGCCCGAGGCCGGTGCCCCGCCCCGCTTCCTTGGTGGAGAAGAAGGGCTCGAAGATCCGAGCCTGGACGGCGGCCGGGATGCCCCTTCCGGTGTCGCGGACCTCCAGCACGACCTGCTTGTGGTCTCCCGTGAACGTCCCGATTTCCACGCGCCCCCCGGGGGGTGTCACGTCCATGGCGTTGGTGAGGAGGTTGAGGATCACCTGCTCGAGCTGTGTGCCGTAGCCGCAAACCGCGGGCAACCCGGGGTCGGTGGTCACGCGAAGGGTGACGCCTGCGGCGGCCATGCTCGGGCTCACCAGCTCGGCCGTCTCCCTCACGAGCTGGCCGAGGTCCACACGGGCCGGCTCGCCCCGGGGGCCTCGCGTCATGTCCAGGAGCTGGGTGATGATCGCCGCCACGCGGGCGAGCTGGGTCTCGACGACCGCGAGCCTTCGCTGCACCTCCGGGGTGACCAGCGGGGGCGACAGCTCCTGTCGCAACAGCTCCAGGTGCCCGGTGACCGAATGCAGCGGCGTGCCCACCTCGTGAGCCACCTCTGCCATGATCCGGCCGGACACGGCGAGCCGCTCGGCGTGGCCGAGCCGGCGCTGCATGTCGAACAGGAGGCGGTTGAGCCGCTGGACCTCCTGGTACCGCTGGTCCAGCTCGGCGGTGGCCTCCTTCACCCGGGTCTGCAGCTCGTCGTTGAACTGGCCGATCCGGGCCAGCATCTCGTTGAACTGCCGCGCGAGCGTTCCGAACTCGTCCGTTGATTGCAGGCGGATGCGGGCCTGGGGGGCCCCGCCGCGGAGCGCGCTGATGGCCTCCAGGAACACCCGGATCGGCCGGTCCACGACCTGGGACACGGCGAGGCTCATGAGCAAGCCCATCACGACCACCGAGGCTGCCGTGAGGAGGAGCGTCCACCCTCGCGTCCGGGACCCGAGCTGGTCGGCCCGCTCCAGGGAGAACTTGGCGGCCACCGCGCCGGCCACTGCCCCGCCGAGGGTGATCGGAGCCATCACTTCCCAGAAGCGCTCCCCGTCACCCTCGACCAGCCGGGAGACCGCCCGGCCCTGGCGGGCCTGCGCGACATCCGTGCGCGTGAAGGGCAGCCGCCTGCCCGGCTGGCTTGCGGCGGCCACGTGGGTTCCGTCGGCGCGGAAGGCGAGCACGTCGAGCTGGGTGACGTTCTGGCGGATGGTCAGGATCTGGCGAATCTGCGCATCGAGCAGCTCGGCGTTCTCGAACTCCCGACGATCGCCGATGGTCGCGGCGACCTCCCGGGCGAATGCGATGGCGCGCTCCTTCAGGTCCTCCTCGATCCACCCGCGCGCCAGCCGGAAGTTGAGGGCGGTGAACCCGAAGGACACGGCGACCAGCACCGCCACGCTGAGCAGCACGAGCTTCTGGCGGACTCCCAGGCGCATGGCGCCTGTGGCGTTCCGGAGCGGACTCGGCTCGGGGTCAGCCAGCGGCGAGGGGTGCATCCTCGGGGACTGCCCGCTGATCGGCCGGACCGGGACGGGCGGCGTGCCAGTAGCGCTCGAAGACCTCCCACACCTCCTCCGGCGTGCGGGCCTCGAAGATCAGACGGCGGCAGTCGCTGGCATGGCCGAGCCCCTCCGTGTACCACGCCAGGTGCTTCTGCATCTGCACGAGCGCGTACTTCTCCCGGAAGTGCTCGCGGATCAGCGCACAGTGCCGGGCGATGGCTCGCGCCTTGTACTCGCGCTGCGCCTCCGGCGGGAGCCCCTCGAAGCTCTCGCTGAACACCCATGGCCGCCCCAGCGCCCCGCGGCCGATCATGACGGAGCGGCAGCCCGTCTCGGCCATCATCCGGCGCGCCTCGGCCATCGAGCGCACATCGCCGTTGCCGGTCACCGGGATGCGGACGGCGGCCGCGACCTCGGCGATGATCGCCCAGGGCGCCTGGCCCGCGTGTCGCTGGGCGCGCGTGCGCGGGTGGACGGTGATGGCGTCCACCCCCTCGCCCTCGGCCATGCGCGCCACCTCCACGGCGTTGACATGCTCGTCGTCCCAGCCGCTGCGGATCTTGATCGTGAGCGGGACCGCCAGCGCGCGGCGGAGCGCTCGCAGGATGCGCGCCGCCGCCGGCACATCCCGCATGAGCGCCGCTCCCTTGCCCTTGGCGGTGATCTTCGGCATCGGGCAGCCCATGTTCAGGTCCACGATGTCGGCGCCGAGCCCCTCGAGGCGCCGGGCCGCGCGCACGAGGATGTCGGGGTCCTTGCCCAGGAGCTGCATGGCCAGCGGGCGCTCGGCGGGGTAGTAGGCCGCGATGGCGTCGGCATGTGGAGTGTTCATGAGGAGCGTGGCGGCGTCCATCTCCTCCGTGGTGGTGAGCCCGCTGCCGCACTCTCGCGCGACCAGCCGGAAGGGGGCGTTGGTGATGCCCGCCATGGGTGCCAGGCGCGTGGAGGAAGCGATGGCGACGGCGCCGATCTTCACGGGCTCGCCATGCGCCACAGCCCCCGGTTCGCCTCGCGGGCCTGGCGCTGGAGCGTGAGGAAGGCGCTCGCGTAGCGGACATTGGGGGGGATGGTCATGACCTGGGCATAGCCGAGGCGCAGCAGCTCGGCGTTGACCATGACCTCGCGGCCGTCGTCCCGGCGGACCCACACATAGGCCAGCAGCCGCCCGTAGCGGTCGCGCTGCTGCACGTCGGGCTCGAGCCGCACCGCCCGGCCCTCGACCAGCCGCCGGTTGACCTCGCGCGCCTGCCGCCCGCCGGGCTGCTCGCCCTTGCGCGGATGGTGGATCTCCGGCGTGTTGACGCCGATGTAGCGGACCTTCTCGAGCCGGCCCTCGACGGCCACGTGGATGGTGTCGCCGTCCACGAGCCGCACCACCGTGCCCTCGATGCCCCGGGATGGCTCCGGGCGCCCGGCCGTCGGCCAGAGCAGGGCGGCCGCGAGCAGGGCACCGGCGAGGGCGAGGAGGGGGCGCCGGGCCGGGAGTGCTCGGGCCATGGTGTCTCATTATAGATACATCCCTGACCCTGTCCCGGCCGATTCGGCCGCCCGCGCCTCCCTGTCTCGGTCTCGCCAGCATCGAGGGTTTGACGCGGGCCGGTTCGCCCCGGCCCGGGGCCGGACCGGTCGGGCAGGCTGCCGCGCTCTGCGCGGGCCGCCCCGCGAAAAGTGCCGTGTGCGCTGGCCTGGCCACTTGGCATGTACCGTGCTCGCTCATGCGACGACAGCGCGAGCCCCAGGGCCGCCATGGGCAAGCCACCGACCGGCAGGTGCGGGATGACAGCACCGGAGAGTGAGGCGATGAGCACCGACCCCTGGTACGACCTGGAACTGAGGGCGCTTTCCGATCTCACCGATCCCGCGACGGAACAGCGGGCGGCGGCAGAGGAAGCAGCCGCCGGCACCGAGAGCCCGCCCGACGAGACCGAGGCGCCTCCCGAGCCTGCCACACCCCCCGCATCCCCCGCGCCCCCCGCCTGACCTGTCCGTTCCCGGCCCGGATCGCTCGCGAACGGAGTCCGGGGAGCCCGCGGGACCCGTCCGGTTGCACCGTGTCGCCCCGAGGAGTAGCGTGGAGAAACCCAGTCAGGCCGGAGCCGGGGCCGAACTCACTTCGCGGGAGGTGACACGATGAAGACGCTCCGCGAGATCATGCGCCCGTCCTTCCTCTTCCTCGTCCAGCGCGCGGCCAGCGTCGCCGAGGCCGTCCACGCCATGGCGGAGCACAACGTGGGCATCGTCGTGGTCCTCGACGGCGACCGGCTGGCCGGCGTGTTCTCCGAGCGCGACGTGGTCCGCCGCGTGGTGGAGCGAGGCCTCGACCCGTCGCGGACCACCGTCGGGGACGTCATGACCCCGGACCTGGTGGTGGGAGACGCGGACGAGGACTACCGGTCGGCGATCCGCAAGATGGACCAGGCCAATATCCGGCACCTTCCCGTGGTGAGCCGCGGCCGGCTCCTGTCCATGCTGTCCATCCGCGACCTCATGCGCGTGGAGATGCAGGACCAGGGGGAGGAGCTCGAGTACCTGCGCGCGTACCTCTACCAGATCCCGCCCGAGGTCACCGCCAGCCGCGCCTTCCGCTAAGGCTAGGGACGGAACTCCTGGTCGAGGACCTCCGTGATGAAGCGGTCGAGCGACACGGGGTAGAAGCGGGCGCTGGGAGAGAGGATGACGCCCGTGTTGATGACCTCCCGCCGCGCCAGCTCGTCCAGCGCCCGCTCGATCTGGGTCTGCGGGTCGCGGTCCCACCGCTGGATCGAGAGGTCCTCGCTCTCGAGCGTGACCTGGTGGCGCGACGAGTACATGAAGGAGAAGACCCGCGCCACCAGCGCCCGGTCCATCACCTCCGACTCCTTGAAGAGGTCCCCGTAGGTCTGCCCCGCACGCCCCGGCGCCAGCACGAGACGTGGGGAGACCTTGATCTTCCCGCGGATCTCCACCGAGTGCGCCGGCCGGTCCTCCTGCGGACCCACCAGGATGTAGGGAAGCACGTGGTAGCCGGCGATGATGCCGGTCACGGGCTTGCGGAGGATCTCCGTCGTCTCGAACAGGCGCTTGATGAACTCGGGGTCGAGGCGCTCGCCGAACATGCCGCTCATCCTCGGAGGACCCCAGGGCCTCGGCCCGCGGCCTCGGTCATCGCGTCCCCAGCGCGGCCAGCCGCGCCTCGACGCCGTCGGGGAGCGGGTAGCGCCGGTCCCACTGGCCGGCCTTGACGATCTGACCCGGCAGGGGGCGCCCCACGATCTCCTGGACGCGCCGGGAGGTCTCGATGAGGGCGGCCAGGTCCACGCCGGTCTCGACGCCCATGGCATGCAGGCAGTGGATCAGGTCCTCCGTGCAGACATTGCCCGAGGCGCCGGGCGCGAAGGGGCAGCCGCCCAGGCCCCCGATGGAGGCGTCGAACTGGGTCACGCCCATCTCCATGGCGGCCAGGATGTTCGGGATGGCCATGGCGCGCGTGTCGTGGGTGTGGAGCGTCCACGGGATCCCCGGGAAGCGGGGCATCAGCCGCTCGAGCACCCGCGCCACCTGGGCCGGGTTGGCCATCCCGGTGGTGTCGGCGAGCCCGATGCCCGTCGCGCCCAGGTCCACGAGCCGCGCCACCACGGACTCCAGGCGCTGGACCGGCACCTCGCCCTCGAACGGGCAGCCGAAGGAGCAGGAGATACCCGCGCTGATCGCCACGCCGGCGCGCCGGGCCACCTCCGCCACGGCGCGCAGCTTCACGATGGACTCGGCGATGGACATGTTCACGTTGGCGAGGTTGTGGCTCTCGCTGGCCGAGATCACGGTGTGGATCTCGTCCACCCGCCCGTCCACCGCCCGCACCGCGCCCTTGTCGTTGGGCACCAGGGCCGAGTACACGGTGCCGGGCCGGCGCTGGATCCTCGCCATCACCTCCTCGGCGTCCCGGAGCTGGGGGACGGCCCTGGGCGAGACGAAGGACGTCACCTCGATCCGGGACATCCCGGTCGCCGAGAGCCGGTCCACGACCTCGATCTTCTGCTCGGTCGGGATGAAGCCGGGCTCGATCTGGAAGCCGTCCCGCGTGCCCACTTCGCAGATCGTCACGCGCGTCGCGAGCTTCATGGGTTCCGCTCCTCAGTACGAGCGCGGCATGCCGAGCACGTGCTCGCCGACGAAGGCCATGATGAGGTTGTTGTTGATGGGCGCCGCCCGGTAGAGGCGGGATTCGCGGAACTTGCGCTCGATGTCGTACTCCTCGGCGAAGCCGTACCCCCCGTGGGCGTCGATGCAGGCGTCCCCGGCCTGCAGGGCCGCCTCGGAGGCCAGGTACTTGGCCATGTTGGCCTCGGCGCCGCAGGGCAGGCCCGCGTCGAAGAGCCGCGCCGCCTTGGTGCGCATGAGATCCGCCGCCTCCACCGCCATGTGGGCCCGCGCGATCGGGAACTGCACGCCCTGGTTGGCCCCGATGGGCTTGCCGAAGATCACCCGCTGGCTGGCGTAGGCCACGGCCTTCTCGATGAACCAGCGCGCGTCACCCAGCGAGTCGGAGGCGACCAGGACCCGCTCGGCGTTCATGCCGTCCAGGATATAGGAGAAGCCCTTGCCCTCCTGCCCGACGAGGCTGTCGGCAGGGATCTCCATGTTGTCGAAGAAGAGCGCGTTGGTCGAGTGGTTCATCATCATGCGCAAGGGCCGCACCTCGAGCCCCTTGAGGCCCCGGATGTCCACGAGGAAGACGCTCAGCCCGTCCGTCTTCCGCTTCACGTGGTCCACCGGCGTGGTCCGGGC
>JACOVB010000300.1 GCA_016177555.1 Candidatus Rokuibacteriota bacterium | reverse complement strand
CGTAGATGACATGAGCCACGCCCGGGGGGAAGACATACACTTCCCCCCGGGAGAAACGGTGTTCGGCCTCTTGGGAGCACCAAGAAGCTCGAGAGCACCAAGGTCCCTCGAAAGGGAGACGTGGCCCATGACTACTCTAGTTTCTTTGGAGCTGGCGGACAAGGACTGGAAGGTGGGGACGTGGCCGAGCGAACAGGCGAAGCCTTCGGTGCGAACACTGCGAGGGACGCAGGAACGGAAACTGGAGGTGCTGGAGAAGTGGCTGAAGGTGGAGGCGGCGCGTGGAGAACGCGTGGTGTCGATCTACGAGGCGGGACGGTACGGGGTGTGGCTGGACCGGTGGATCCGGGAGCGCGGGGTGGAAAACCGGATCGTGGCGCCGCACACGCTGAAACGGCCGCCGGGGCGGGAGCGGAAGACGGATCGTCTGGACGCGATCAAGCTGGTGGGTGAACTGCGGCGGTACGAAGGAGGGGATCAGCGGTGCTTCAGCGTGGTGCGGCCGCTGGCGCTGGAGGACGAGGCGCGACGGGAACTGATCCGGGAACGGGACGAGATCGTTCGGGAATGCACGCGGCACCGGAACCGTCTGGGGTCGAAGCTGCGGGTGTACGGGATCGACCTGACACCGGCACCAGGAAACCGGAAGGAGTGGGAGGCGGAACTGGCGCGAGGCGGGGAGTGGAAGACGGGAGACGGGAAAAAGGTGCCGGAGGAGGTGGTGAAGTATCTGCGACGCGAGGTGGAGACCCTGGGTCACTTCCAGAAGCGACTGGGGGAGATCAACAAGGAGCTGAAGGGACGACACGAACGGCGGCCGAAGGAATCTCCCGAGCGCCGCCTGGCGAAGCTCAAGGCGATCGGCCTGATCACGGCGGAGTCACTGACGTCGGAGTTCGGGAGCTGGGATCGGTTCACCTCGGGAAGGCGGATCGGATCGTTCGTGGGACTGACGCCGCAACCGCGGCTGAGCGGAAGCGGAGGTCAGATTCTCTCGATCGACAAAGCGGGACGTCCGTTCCTGCGGAAAACGATGATCGAGCTGGCGTGGATGTGGGTTCGATGGCAGCCGCAAAGCGCGCTCGTACGGAAGTGGGGGCCGCGACTGAGGATGAAGGGACGGATCAAGCGGATGGCGATCGTGGCGTTGGCGCGTCAACTTCTGGTGCGGATGTGGCTGTACGTGACGGCGGGAGTGGAGATACCCGGAGCGGAGTACAAAGCGGCCTGAGCGAGGGCGTCAGGGAGGAAAAGAGGAGCCGGGGATCGATGATCTGTCCAGGAACCGAGAGTGGGTCGAAATCCTTCAAACGGACCCGCGAGCCCGTGGTCGCCCCTGGGGCCCTTGAGGCCTCGATTTGTAGATTGGGCCGCGGCGTGGGGAACGCCACCGCATGGTCATCATGTGCCGGGACCGATGAGTCCCTTCACGGATATAAGGACGGACCGGCGGCGCGAACCGCGCCGCTTCCGACCTACACGTTCCCACGTTTGGATGGAGAGAGGGTGCTTGGGAAAGAAGAAGAAAAAACGGAAGACAGGCACCCGTTCACTTGACAGCAGGGCGTGGCTCATATAAGGGGCGACCCTTGCGGTCGCCCCCCTGTGGGAGATACCTCCATCTCCTTGTGCCGGGCCGCTCGAAGCGCCACTCGACAGGGGGCGGGGGCGAGCCCCGCCCCTACGCTACGCGTAGAAGTACCGCAGTCATTTCGTTACGGCTCCTTGGAGAGTCAGGTTATACATCTACGAGTTCATTCCATGGTCGAGATATCTTGTCCGTGAGTCGAAGAGCGTCACCGATCCTGCCGGAAGCTACTTCGTGCTCGGGGACGGTTCACCCACGCGCCTCGACAGTGGCCTCTTCGGGTTTGTTCCCGCGAAGAGTGTCACCGGAAGGGCGTGGTTCTGCCACTGGCCCTGGGACCGGATCGGCGGGGTCAAGCAGGGGAGCGAGAGAGGACCTGACGATTCGAAATGAACTTCCGCCGAATCCCCATTCTAACGGCGGTCCTGGCGCTCGCCCTGCTCGTCATCGGCGTCGACAGCTATCGTCACACCGCCCGCGATGCCGAACCCCCGCTCCCGGATGAGGGGCGTCGTCGCGCCCCGAATCCTTCGCTTCCGTGCCCGGCCCCTTCCCCGTCTCCTGGAGCGATCGCCGCTTCCGATTTCGCCCCCGGCGAGCCGCTGTCCGATTCCGCCTACCCCCATGTCCTCTCGCGCTGGTCGCTTCACGTCACCCTTCGGCACGCCGATGGGCGTCCCGCGAGCGGGGCGCGCGTCCTCCCGATACGCCTGCTTGGCGCCTCGACGCCTGATGAGTTGTGTCCGCCCGGGATCACGGATCCCGAAGGTCGCTGTCGGCTGACCCTCGTTCGGAATCTCATCGACTTCATCCGCGTCAAACTCGATCCCTACCCGCCTGTCCGATTTCCCGTGGGAGATCCTGTGCCCGAGGCCCGGCGGGAGTTCCGCCTTCCGCGATTCCGGTCGATGAGCGGGATGGTTCGTTCCGATGGGCGACCGCTCGCCGGCGCGAGATTGTCCATCCAAGAAGGAGAGGGATGGTGGGACAAGGAGGCCTGGGTTCGCGACATCGTCACAGGGGCGGATGGCGGGTATCGGTTTGACCTGGTCCCCGACGGGAGTTTCACGCTCCAGATCGATGGTTCGGCGACGATGTGCACCTGGTTGATTCGGGCGGGGACGCAGGACCTGGCCGGGCTGGATTTTGAGGTGGAGCCGTCCCGACCGGTCACGCTCAAGATCGTCGATGCGAACGGGACCCCTGTCCGCGGCGCGCAGATCTCCGTCTATCAGAAGCGACTCCGCCGGGAGGAACCGTTGACCCGACCCGGCTTCCCCGATTCCTGGCGCGATGACGGAGACGGCCCCGATCGGCCGCGTCTCGTGGGACGGTCGGACGCCGGCGGCGGTGTGCTCTTCAGCGGGCTTGCCGCCGGGGACTATGATGTCCATGCCCGCTTCGGGGAGGAGCGGGCCCTCGTCGGGTCGGTCGAGATTCGGAGCGACCCGGAAGTGGAGATCGAAGTGCGAGTCGCCGAGAGGGGAGGGCCGGCACGACGGATGGAGTCCACGCTGGTCGGGTGGCCGCCGGAGATCGCGGAGCGCGTTCGTCCCGCCGTGTGGCTCACCGATTCCGGCGGTCGAGGCCCTCTGCGCGCGTACAGAGCCGGCCGCCATATCGGGGGAGGCCGCGTGGAGGTCGATGGATATTCCGACTCCGATGGCGCCCTGGGCGTGTTTTGCTCGTTCGCCTGGGCGCCCGGCGAGGCCGCCGGCCTCGCGTTGGCCTATCCCGCATTTCGCGAGCCCGTCCGCGGAAAGGCCGTCGTGAGGGCGGGGGGGGACGACGGTGTCGATCGACCGGCCATCCCCTTCCCCCCGATCGGACTGGTCCGGTTTCGATTCGTGACCCGGGAGGGCGAGGCGATCGCCGGAACGGGAGTCGCGCTGGAACGCAAAGCCTCGATCACGAGCGAGGAAGCGGAGCGGGCCGGTCTGGCCCTTCCGCCCGATCGGGGATCCCTGTCCTCTTCCCCCTGCCTTTTCGGCGACACCGATGCGGACGGACGTCTGACCGCGATCCTGTGGGCCGGAGGGTACACCGTCAGTCCGGGCCACGGTGACTCCGATCTCCCGTTTCCTCCGTTTGAAGTGAGTGTTCGCGCCGGCGAGGTGCGCGATGAGACCCCGGTGGTGATTTCGCCCCGGAGATGGGTTCGTCTGGTCGGCCGGGTACTGTCGGCTGAAGGGGCTGCAGCGCCCTTCGCGGGGATCTGCGCCAGGTCTGCGGACCGGCAGATCACCTTCGCCGACGCGGACTCCGGGGGCGCCTTCGACTTCTTCGTCCCCGACCCGGTCCTTCCCCTCACCCTCCAGGCGGAGACTCCGTTTGGACGGTGGCGCTCCCAGACGCTCGAAGTGCCCGGCTCACGCGGGGGGCTTGTCCTGGTCCTGCCTCCCACCCGAACCCTCCGGGGCCGGATCGTCGATTCTCGAAGCGGGGGGCCAGTACACGGCCGGATTCACGTTTCCGGCGAGGGGTTTGAGTGGGCCGACACGTGGCGGTACTTCGACCCCGACCCTCTCGGCCGATTCGCCATCGAGGACCTGCCGGCGGCGCCCGTCACCCTCACGGTCGTAGCGCGGCAGCACTACACCGACCCGGTCGTCGTTGACGCGGGGACCTCGGAGGAGATCCTCATCCGGGCCCGAAAGGGGAGCGATCTGACGGTCGTTTCAAAGGTGGGGGAGGGGTGGATCACCCTCTCCGTGCGACTCGTGAGTCTCGAGGGCGACACTGTTTTCGAGCAGAGCGACACTCTGCACTCCGAGACCGGAGAGGCGAGCGCCACGTTTCAGCTTCTCCCTCCGGGTACCTGGAACCTGCAGATCGAGTCAGAAGCGCTCGGGGGAGAGGATGACTCCGACCCGGCGCCGCCGCTGAGGCTCCACGACGGGAGGGTGACGCTCGATCCCGGGACGACGCTGACGATCCCGGTGCAGGCACCGCAGTAATCGAGGGGGAACTCCGTTCGCCCTTGGCGAGCCCGCCCTTGTTGAGCGGGCGAGACAGGCTTCCAACCTGTGTGCACAGGCCAAACCGTCCGCGCCTTCCATCGCGGCGCCCGTCCCGCGATGCCCTCTCCTGCCACTGCTGTTGTTGTTGTTCCAGCGCCTTCCGTGCCTTCAGTGGCCAATCACCGGCTCTCGGCCACCCCGGCGCTCGCGCACGGGCGGCAGCGGCCCGCGGCGCCGTCGTAGTCTCGGAGGCAGACCGACGCGGAGCAAGTCGGACAGGGGACCATGCAGTCCCCGCAATGGGGCTTGCGGCAGACCTTGCAGTCCGCCCGGTGCTTCGCGCAGAGGCCGAGCGTACAGTTGGCGCACGTCGCCGAACAGCCCGGGCATCCCTCCGCACGGCACACCGCACAGGTCCGGCGGGCGCACCGGAGACAGGTCGACTTCCCGCAGGTCCCGCACGGCGCCCGGCAGTCCGGACAGGCGGCATGACCGAAGCCGCAGGACTCCACGCCGTCCGTGCTCCCGCAGTTCAGGCAGACCGCCGTGTGCTTCGCCGGACCCACGTCCCGGAAACTGAAATCGCGGCGGTCGGTGGGCAGTTCCCCGGCGTGCTGCTCGGCCCATCGCGCCGCCTCGCCGTTCAGCGGACTCTTGATGTTGTAAGACTGGAACGAGAGCATCTCGGCGATCCGCACCAGCAGCTCCACGAGCGATTCGCCCGCCGCCCAGTGGTCCCCGATGCAGATCGCGTGCGGGGCGATGTTCGGGTGGAAGACCGGTGTGAGCATCCGGCACTGCGGCGACATCCGCGGATACGCCGCCGGCAGATACACCTCGACCAGATGCTCCTTCTCCGGAAGGATCTTTCCCCCCTTCACCGCCAGCCCGGCCACCTCGAACCGGACGTGGTACTTCTCGGGCGGGCGCCCGTACACCTCCTTGATCGAGATCGGCGACCCCGCCGGAAAGGCGAGCCGCACCCGCTCGTAGTCCGCCGCCAGACGTTTCATCCGGAGGGTCATCGCGCCTTCCCGTCCGCCTGGAGGAGCCGGTCCACCGTCTCCATCGAGAACGCAAAGATCAGCCCCTCCGTCGCCATCTGGTCCCG
>JACOVB010000299.1 GCA_016177555.1 Candidatus Rokuibacteriota bacterium | reverse complement strand
CCCCACGATGGCGCGGCCTTCCATCTGCGCCCAGAGCGAATGCGTCTGGCGGTCGTACATGACCAGGTCGCTCTTGTAGAGCTTGCCCGAGGTGCCGAAGTCCAGCGTGGCCCCCTCGACCACGCGATCGAAGACGAGACCCGAGTTGCAGAGTGGGCAGTAGGTCACGGTGACCGGTGTGCCGCCCACCGTGTCGTTGACGATCTCGTGCCACATGAGGATCCGCAGCGGATACGCCCGCGCGTCCCCGCCGATCCGCAGCGCCAGCACCGGCTCGCCGGGCGTGAGCCAGGCGTCGGCCGCGGCGGGGGCCACGAAGCTGGGCCGGTCAATGGCCGGGATGCCATCGGGCGGCGGACCGCCCGAGACGATCTCCTCCAGGGGGACGAGCGCCTTGCTGAGATCGGTGCGGAGCGTCCCTGCATGGGCGGTCTGGACGGCCGCGAGCGCGGCGGCCACGGCGAGGATCGCGAAGGGGCGCACGGTGTGGAGGCTCCGGGCCGTGGGGTTAGAGCCGCGCCTCGCGGGAGCGCTCGCTCCGCAGGGTGTCGGCGCACTGGAGGATCGACTCATAGTCCAGCATGGAGACGAGGCCGAAGACCGCCTGGGCCTCCGTCCACGACACGGTCCGGTATCCCTTGCGCTCCTGCGTGACATAGCCGCGGCCGCGGTACGTGACCCGCGTGCCCGCCAGCTCGCTCTCGCCGACGTCGGCCGGCACCGTGAAGACCGACAGCAGGGTGCGGCCCTTCTCGTAGAGCACGTGGGCCGCCTTGCGCTCACCGGCCTCCGCGATCCGCGCGCCGGCGAGCCGGATGCCCGCGGGCGAGAAGTCCGCCACCGTCACCCGCAGCCCCGCCCGCTGGCGGAACCACGCCTCCACCGCCGCCCGGTCCGCGGAGACGAACTCGGCCGGCTGATCGATCTGGGCATAGGCGATGTGCTTGTCCACCAGATTGCTCACCAGCGTCGCCGACGGGGAGGCACCCGGCAGCACCGCCCACATGAGCGCCGCCGCCGCTGCGGCGGCGGGGACCATGAGCCACGGGCGGATCGCCGCGACCCGCGCCGAACGGCGCAGCCGCGCGCGGAGCATGGCCCGGAACTCTGGCGGCGCCGACTCCCGCGGCTGCCTCCGAAGGAGCTGGCGGAAGCGGCGCTCCCCGGCGGCCCGGCTCCGGCAGGGCGGACACTCGGCGGCGTGGGTCTCCGCCGCGAGGGTCTCGGCCACGTCGAGCTCGCCGTCCACGAAGGGGTGCAGCCGGCTCCCGAACTCCCTGCAGTTCATTCCGACTCCTTCACGTACCCGTGCTCACGGGCGAAGCGGCCGAGGGCCTGACGGAGCAGAGCCCGACCTCTCGAGAGCCGGGACATGACCGTCCCGGGGGGACAGCCGAGCACCTGGCCGATCTCCTTGTAGGTCAAGCCCTCCAGGTCCGCCAGAATGACGGCCTCCCTGAAGATCAGCGGCAGCGCCTTGAGCGCCCGGTCCACATCCCCGTGCAGCACCGTCTGGAAGAACTCCTCCTGCGGGTGCGCCCCGCCCCCGCTCGGCTGCGTGACACTCTCGGACGCCGACTCCCACGCCGCCGGATCGTCCTCGAGCACCTCGTGCGAACCCTGCCGGATCCGGTTGAGGAACGCGTTCCTGAGAATGGTGAAGAGCCATGCGCGGCAGTTAGTGCCCGGGTTGAAGCGGTGGAAACTCCGGAAGGCGCGCAGAAAGGTCTCCTGGACCAGGTCCTCCGCCTCCGGCCGGTTGTGGGTGAGCCGGAGGGCGCTCCGGTGGAGCGCATCCAGATGGACCAGCGCCACCTCCTCGAACTCCCGCGCCCTCTCCGCCGCCCCGCCCCAGCCAAGCAACCGCATCTCGCCATGATAACCCCCGGCGCGCCCTCCGTATTCCCGACGCCACAGGCCAGGCCGCCCTGGTCAGCACGCCTCGGCGGCGGCGCCAGGAGCCAATCGCCTCGGCCGAGGGGCTGAACCGTGTCGCCGTCACGCTGTCCGGCTCGAAGATCTCGCACTTGATGACCTGGAAGTTGGGGCTGAGGTCGAAGTCCCGGGGGACGATCTGCGAGTAGTGTCGCATCGGCAGCAGCCCATGGCCGTCATCGGCGTCGGGGATCTCCTCGTCCGGGGAGCCGCCAACCCCGATCGGGGAGAGGATCGGGTATCCGACCCCCTGGAACGCCCTGGCAATCATCCCCGAGCAGATCACCTGAAGCTCGGTGCAATTGCCCAGGCACGCCTCGATGCTGCGGGCCTTCAGCGGCCCGAACTTGACCGGTGAGAGGAGCATCAGGGCCAGATCGAGCACGTTGCGGTCGTCGTACGACTTGCCGAGGTCTCCGACCACGGACTCGACGACTCGATCCAGGGCGGCCGGACCGATGCGACACGGACGGCAGACGCGGATATTGTGCCAGCGGTACTTCGCCAGCGGGGCGGCCACCACGCCCTCCTCGGTCAGCGCCTCGACGAGCAGCCGATCGGCGAGCGGCCCGAACGCGGCACGGGCCTCCTCGCCGAGGCGGCCCCCGCGGCGCAGCAGTGCGTCGCCGACATAGAGCGCGCTGTGGCTCCACTGGCTCTGGGTGGCGTACTTGACGAGCTGGCTGATCCGACGTTCCCCGTCCACGAGCACGACGTCTCCCTTCCGGATGTGCTGGTACAACCGCACCATGCGATTCGGGACCCTGAGCTCGTAGGCGGCAACCTTGCGATCGAGCCGGCGCGCGACGGCCCGTCTCAGGCGCTCCTCCAGCGCGCCGGCAAGCGATCGGAGCGCCACCGGCCATTTCATCGCAGCCTCCCTGATCGGTGCTCGAGTCACTTCGGATCGTCGGGATTCTCTCCACCCATCCGATCCATGAGCTCCTTGCAGCGTATGCCGTCACAGAAGATCAGGTCCCAGGACGCGAACAGGGCGATCAGCCCTCCCACGATGAGTATCCCGACCAGCCAGCTCATGCTCCTCTCCCGTTCTCGCCAGGCGCATCGAGCCCATCCCGTCTGGCGCCGCGGCTGAACGGCGTCCCGGTCGCGCGCGCCTCCACCGGGTCGCGCAGGACGCCCCCTGCACGGCTCGCTCGTTCATGTAACAACCCGCCCCCGGGCGGTATTCCCCCGCTTCGCGACGCGCCCAACGTCGACGGAATATTCGTGGCGGCCTGGCGGTTCGCGACAGTGGAGGCGCGGTCCGCGTGGCCAGGCTCGCGGCCTCGCTGATCCAGGAGGGAACTTCGTCAACACCGGGCAAGAGGAGACGGAAGATGCGAGTGAGCGCGGTGAGACCATGGCGTGCCGCCATCGTCCTGGCGGGTCTTCTGACGGTGGGGATGGGAACCACGGAGATCCGCGCCCAGAGCGCGGAGGAGCTGAAGCGACAGATCCAGGAGCTCGAGCGGTCGACCCGCGAGCAGGTCGAGTCGCTCAAGCGACGAATCGAGGCGCAAGAAACGCAGCGCACGGAGGAGCGGCGCGCCCAGGAGGATCGGGAGAGAACCGTCCAGACGCTCCAGGAGCAGGTCGAGCGCCAGCAGGTCGCCCTCGCGGCGCAGGAACGACGCGTCGGGCGGTTCCTCGACGGCTGGGAGAACTTCTTCGACCTTCAGGCCGGCGGCAAGCAGAGCAACAACGACCCGAGCCCGCTGGGCAAGAGTATCCAGGGCAACGTCTACGCCGGCGACCAGTTCAAGATCCGGCTGGGCGGCTCGCTCCGTCTGCACGTCCAGCACAACGATACGCCCGTTGGCGAATCCGTGTCGTCCGCCCTGCTGCCAGACACGACCGTCCCGGGCGGGGGCAACAATGGTGGCCGCGACAACTTCCGCGCCT
>JACOVB010000298.1 GCA_016177555.1 Candidatus Rokuibacteriota bacterium | reverse complement strand
TGGTGATGTCCCCGCCCGCTTCCCGCTGGCCGAAGAACCAGCGCCACGTCTGGTCGCCGCTGTCGAGACCCACCTGGTAGGGCTCGCCGAACATGCGCCGGAGCGCCGCCTTGTCGGTTGTGCCGACGACGAGCATGAGGGGCTCCGGCGAGGGGAACTCCTGACCGACCCTGAACAGCGAGGCGCAACCCGCCGCCAGGACCACCGCGAGCAGGGGAACGAGCAGGAACGGGCGCCACATGGCACCGATTATCCCACGCCGCCGACGGAGCGGTCAACGCGACCTGGTACTGGGTCAAGTTGCGAGCCAGACGAGGCACGAAGGAGCCAGCGACGCGAGGCGTACTCTCTGTACGTTGAGCGTCGCTGGCGACCGAGTAACGAAGTATGGCGACGCAAATTGACCCAGTACCCGCGACGTGGAAGACTTGACTTGGCCACGGCACGTGGCTAGGGTTTGACCACCCGCAACCCAGACGACAAGGAGGCCGAGCGCCATGCCTGTGCCCGTCATGAAGGGATACGCGAGCCTCGCGACGCTCCCCGAGGAGACGATCGGCGACAAGATCACGCGCAAGATCCTGGTGGGTGAGAAGGAGATGGTCGTGTTCTGGAAGATGAAGGCCGGCGCTCGCGCCGCCATGCACCAGCACCCCCACGAACAGATCTTCTGGTTGTTGTCCGGCCGGATGGAGTTCACCCTGGGTGGCGAGAAACGGACTTGCGTGGCCGGCGACCTGGGCGTGATCCCCGGCAACACGCCCCACGAGGCCTCCTTCCCCGAGGACACCGAGGTCATCGACGTCTTCGCCCCGCCCCGGGCAGACATGTTCGAGGGCGGGGACACCTACCTCGGGCGGAGCTGAGCCCGGCCCCTCCCCGTGGAGACCTTCACCGCGGATGAGCGGGCGCGCCTCGCGCCGTACTTCACGAATCTCGACGGGCCGGTCTTCGCGCTGGTCAACCTGCCGGAGGTCGTGAAGGGCGCGCTCTTCGCCCGCTACTCCCGCTCGGCCAAGTCGCTGCGCCGGCTCTTCCTCGACGAGTTTCTCGAGCAGGCGGGCCCGGCCGCCGCGACGGCCTCCATCGGCACCACCCGCGCGGAGGCTCTCTACGAGCGGGTCTTCAGCGACTACGGCGACGACTCCGTGGCCCAGCTCGGCGGCGTCCACCTGGCCTGCGAGGGCGCCTCCAATATCCTGACCAAGGTGCTCGAGTGGGGCCGGCTCATGGCCTACCTCGAGCAGTCCACCCGCTACGTGCCCTACACGGACAGGCCGGGCGGGGCCTGGAGGTATCACGTGCCCGCCGAGCTGGACGGCCACCCGCTGCGCGCACGCTACGTGGAGACGCTGGATCGGGCGTTCGAGGCCTACGCGCGCTGGATCGAGCCCATGCGCGAGCACTGGAGCCGCCGCTTTCCGCGCGGGGCGGAGGACAGCGAGGGCGCCTACCGGATGACCATCCGCGCCAAGGCGCTGGACTCCTTGCGCGGGCTCCTGCCGGCGGCCACCCGCTCCAACATGGGCATCTTCGGCACGGGGCAGGCCTACGAGGCCCTGCTGCTGCGGATGGGCGCCCACCCGCTCCGGGAGGTGCAGGACTACGCGGGGCTGATGCTCGTCGAGCTGCGGAAGGTGATCCCCGCCTTCCTCCAGCGGCTCGACCGCCCCGAGCGCGGCGGCGTCTGGAGCCAGTACCTCAGCGAGACGCGCGAGGCCACCGCGGCCCTGGCCCGCCGGGTGCTCGACGCCATCCCGCCGGAGCCGCGCCCGGAGGTCACGCTCACCGACTGGGATCCCGACGGCGAGGTGAAGGTGGTGGCGGCGGCGCTCTATGCGTCCTCCGATCTTTCCGACGACCAGCTCCTCGCTATCTGCCGGAAGCTCTCGAGCGAGGAGCGGGAGCGCATCCTGGCCGCCTATGTCGGCCGCCGCGAGAACCGGCGTCACAAGCCGGGCCGGGCCTTCGAGCGCACGGCCTACCGCTTCGACGTGCTCGGCGACTACGGCGCCTTCCGGGATCTCCAGCGCCACCGGCTGCTCACCCTGGAATGGCAGCCCTTGTCCCCGCGCCACGGCTGCGTGGTCGCGGACGGCATCGAGGAGGCGGGCGCCGTCGACGAATGGCGGCGCGTCATGGAGGCCTCGGCTGCCCTTCACGACGCGCTGGCGGCGGCGGGACTCGCCGCCGTCGCGCCCTATGCCGTGGCCATGGCCTACCGGTTGCGCTTCTACATGGAGATGAACGCGCGGGAAGCGATGCACATGATCGAGCTGCGCACGGCGCCCCAGGGGCATCCTGCCTATCGCCGCATCTGCCAGGCCATGCACCGCCTCATCGCCGAGCAGGCGGGGCACCGCGCCCTGGCCGCCGCCATGCGCTACGCCGACCACTCGGGAGGCGAGGAGGGACGGCTCGGCGCCGAGCGTGCCGCCGAGAAGCGGCGCGAGGCCACCCGGTGAGCCTGCGCCCCGAGCAGATCAAGGCGCGCCAGTACCTCGACCGGAAGGGGAGCCGGCTGACCGCCGCCCAGCTCCGGGACCGCGTCGGCGCGGCGTTCGCGGCGATCGAGGAGGCGCTCGGTTCGGTGGAGGCGCAAGCGGCGCGCGGCCGCGCCATCCCCGGCGAGTGGAGCGTGCAGGAGGTCGTGGATCACCTGGTGGAAACTCACCGCCCGAGCATCGCCGAGCTGCGCGATCTCCTGAGTGGGCGGCGGCCCGAAGGCCCACCCATTCCGGCGGGGCTCCAGTCGGCGGACCCCATGGCCCCCGACTGGGCCACCCTCGTGGGGGAGCTCAAGGCCCTGCAGGGCGAGGCGCTCGGCCTCCTGGGCGCGGTGCCAGACGGCTACGCCACCGACGCGCGTGCCCCCCTCGTTATGGTCATCAACGTGAAGGAGCCGGATGGGAGCGAGACACCGCTGCACTGGATCGAGGAGCTGGACTGGAAGGCCTACGCCATCGTCTTCCGCCTGCACGTCCTCGACCACCTGAGCCAGATCAGGAAGACGCTGGCCGCCGCCCGCGCAGGAAGGTGAAGGCGCCTCCCGCGGGGTGCTGCATACTCAGCCGATGTGGTATCCTTACTCGGAGTAAGGATTCCTCCAGGAGGTAATGCGATGCCGGCGTCGACGATCACCAGCAAGGGGCAGGTCACGATTCCCAAGCGGATCCGGGACGTGCTCCGGCTGAAGCCCGGTGATCAGGTCGACTTCGCGGTCGAGGACGATGGCCGGGTGGTACTGCGGGCCGCGACGCTGCACGTGAGCGAGCTCAAGGGGCTCCTCTATCGGCCGGGCCGCCGGCCGGTGACGCTCCCGGAGATGGACCAGGCCATCGTCGGCCACCACCGCCGGCGGCCATGACGGGGCTGGATACAAACGTCCTGCTCCGGTATCTCACGCAGGACGATCCCGCCCAGTTTCGGCGCGCCGCCGCGCTCATCGATGAGGTGGTGGCCCGCGGCGCGCGTTGCGCGATCGGCGTGGTCGTGTGCTGCGAGCTGGTCTGGGTGCTGCGGGACAAGTACAGGGCGGATCGTGCGACGGTCGCCGGTGTCCTGGACGCAATCCTGCGGACGACACACTTCGTCGTCGAGGACAAGGACCTGGTCCGCCGGGCGCTGGAGGACTATCGGCGGGGGCCCGGGGACTTCGCTGATTACCTCATGGGGTGGCGCAACCGGCGGGCTGGCTGCGAGTCCACCGCCACGTTCGATGGGGCCCTCAAGGGGAGCGATCTCTTCGTCCTGCTCTGAAGAGCCGCTGGCCGGGCTGCTGCCGTCCTGGGCCTGCTACCCCTGCGCCTTCGCGAACTCCTCCTTGGCCTTCCGGAGCGCCTCGGGATCCGCCAGCAGGTCCAGCGCCGTCATGGCCAGCGTCTTGGCGGCCGCCACCATCCCCTTGCGGG
>JACOVB010000282.1 GCA_016177555.1 Candidatus Rokuibacteriota bacterium | reverse complement strand
CGCCGTTGGGGCCGATGATGGCGCGGATCTCGCCCCGCGGGACCGAGAGGCTCACGTTGTTGACGGCCGCGAGGCCGCCGAAGCGCATCGTGAGCCCCTCGGTGCGCAGAATGGGACCCGAGGGGGCGCTCCGGCCGAGCTCCGCCGGAGCGCCCCCTCGGGATTGGTCCACCGTCACGCTACGCGAACTTGCAGGCCGGCGGGACGAGGGTCTTCTCCTTCGGCACAATCTCCAGCAGCCGGTGCTTGACGTTCTTCAGCTCGTAGATGAACTCGCGCAGGAAGGCCTGGTGGTCCTCCTTGCGCAGTGTCTTGTCGCCCTGCGGGAAGTCGTCGCTCTCCTTGACCTCCATGCCCTCGAGCGCCCCGATGAGCTTCATCGCGTCCTCGCGCCCGCGGAAGCCCGACTTCTGGATCCCGAGCTTGAGGAAGTTGAAGACCTCGAAGTTGGACTGCACGAAACGGTCCGGCAGCGGGCCCGACGGGTCGATGGCCTTGAGTCGGGCCACCGCGTCGTCGAAGAACTTCTTGTGATGGGGCGTGTTGAGCGGGCCCTCCAGCACGGGGATGTAGCGGTCGATGCCGGTGAAGCCGTCGCCCTTGGCGCCGATGGCAGGGAGGCTCACCGAGGGTGTCATGGCCCCGTCGCCGGCGATCTTGTACTTCTTCGACATGCCGAGGTCGAAGGTCTGGGTCACGAACGAGATGCCCTGGCCGCCGAAGAAGATGCCGAAGAGCCCGTCGAAGCCGCCGCTGATCTTCGACAGGAAGGGCGTCATGTCGGCCGTGCCGAGGGGGATGCCCGTGCTGCCGACCATCTCGCCCCCGTTCTTCTTGATCTCCGCGGCGAAGGCGTCACGAGTGGACTGCCCCCAGGCGTAGTCGGCATACACGATGTGCCACTTCTTGCCGAGCTTGCGGACCAGGTACGGCGCGAAGGCCACCGCCTGCGCGGGGGCGTAGTCGAAGGGCCGGAAGGTGAACTTGCTGCACTTGCTCGTGGTGATCGTGGTGTCGAGGCACACCGTGATCATGTTGACGATCTTGTGCTCCTCCCACACCGGCATGCAGGCCAGGCACACGTTGGACAGGTAGCCGCCCACGTGGGCGTCGATCTTGTCCTCGAGGGCGAGCTTCTCGGCCTTGCGCCGGCCGACGTCGGGCTTGGACTCGTGGTCGGCGACGATCAGCTCGACAGGTCGGCCGCCGATCCCGCCAGACTTGTTGGCGCGGTCCACCGCCATCTCCACCCCGACCAGCGCCGTCTTGCCCCCGGCCGCCGCTGCTCCCGAGAGCGGCTGGAGCGTCCCGACCCTGTAGGCCTTGGCCTGGCCGAAGGCGTGCCGCCAGGGCGCCGGCACGAGCATGGTCGCGCCGAGGGCGCCCGCCGCGGTGGCGCCGAGGCCGAGCAACGTTCGCCGCGTGACCTTGCCGCTATACCAGACCTCCTCGGACTCGGCCCAAGGTTCATCCATCCAGCGCTCGCTCATGAGGGCGTCCTCCTGTTGGCGGGTCGTTGTTCGGCCACGGCGTGCAGCGCCGCGGCGAATGCTGCCGTGGTCTGCCGGACATCCTCCTCGCCGTGGGCGAGGGAGACGTAAAACTTCTGGCTCGCCTTGACGATACCCCACTCGAGCAGCGCGCGGGTGAAGACCGCGTGGCGCTGCCGGTCGGCCGTGAGCGTCGCCCGATAGTCGGTGATGGGCCGGTCGGTGAAGTAGATCTCGAACACCGGCGCCTCGCCGGCCACCTGGGCGGGGACCCCCACCGCGCGGGCGGCCTCTTCCAGCGCGGCCTTGACCCGGGCCCCCGTGGCGAAGAGCCGCGCGTAGGTCCCGGGCTTCCGCAGCTCCGTGAGCGTGGCGAGCCCCGCCGCCGCCGCCACGGGATTGCCGTTCAGCGTGCCGGCCTGGGCGACGAACTCGGGCGTTCCGTCGAGGTCCGGCGCCAGGTGGCGCATGATGTCCCGGCGGCCGGCGACGGCGGCCAGGGCGAAGCCGCCGCCGACGATCTTGCCGAGAGCGACCAGATCGGGGACCACGCCGTAGTACTCCTGAGCCCCGCCGTAGGCGAAACGGAAGCCCGTGACGATCTCGTCGAAGATGAGGGGGATGCCGTGACGGCGCGTGATCTCGCGCACGCCGCGGAGGAACTCCCGCTGCGGCGCGATGAGCCGCTGGAAGGGCTCCATGATCACCGCGGCCAGATCCTGGTGGTGGGCGGCGAGGATCGCCTCCGTCTCGGCGAGATCGTTGAACGGGGCGACGAGGACGTTGTCCTGGATGGCGTGGGGAATGCCGGCCGAGTCGGGCGTCGGGGCGGGGAAGGCCTTGGGCGACCGTGGGCCGACGCTCATCAGCGAGTAGTCGTGAGTGCCGTGGAAGCCGCCCTCGAACTTCAGGATCTTGTCCTTCTTCATGAAGGCGCGGGCGATGCGGAGGGCGAAGAAGGTGGCCTCGCTGCCCGAGGAGGTGAAGCGGACCTGCTCGGCGCAGGGCACGGCGCGGCAGATCTCCTCGGCGAGCTCGAGCGTGGGCTCGCTGAGCTGGAAGTAGGTCGTGCCCCGGCTGAGCTGCCGCTCCACCGCGGCCATGACGGCGGGATGCGCGTGGCCGAGCACGAGGGGGCCCGAGCCCAGGATGTAGTCGACGTACTCCCGTCCGGAGACGTCGTAGAGGCGCGGGCCCCGCCCCTCCCGCACGATGAACGACAGTTCACGCGGGACGGAGTAGCCGCCCAGCACCCCGCCGGGCAGGAGCCGGGCGGCCTTCTCGATGAGCGCGTCTTCTTCGGGACTGCGGCCTGCGCGTTGTGGCATCGGGCCTCGTTGAAGGGTGAAGACGTGGGACCCTTATACCTTAGGCGTCAGGTCTGGCGCAAGGGTCCTGGCACCAGCTCGCGCGAGCGCCACGCCGCGAGGTTCTGTTCGATCTGCCGGCTATGGCCCTCGAGGTGCTCGGCGTAGATCCGCAGCCAGTCCAGCATGCCATAGGCGCCCGATTCGGTGTGGCGCCCCGCGCGCTGCCAGGCCTCCTCGGGGAGCCGGCGGAGCAGCGGCATTGTGTTCGCGCGCACGGCCTCGACCGCGGCCAGCGCGGGCTCGACGGGAAGGCGGTGGTAGTCGAGCGCCACGGCCCAGCGCTCCTGATCATACCCGACCAGCACGGGCTCGGGCTCGGCGAGGAGGAAGCGCAGCCGCACGCAGGAGGTCGTCTCGCTGTCGGCGCAGTGGAGGATGACCTCGTGGGCCGACCACTCGCCCAGCGCCGGACGCCATGTCATCGCCTCCGCGGGGACCGTGGCGAGCGCCGTGCGCAGGCGCGCGGGCCCCGCGGCGTACTGGTCTATCAGTCGGGCCCGCTCGCCTGGTGTCATGGCGCCATCTATACGCTACCGCCCGCGCCCGTGCAACCCGACATCGGTCGTGGCGGTCATGCGCGATCTGGTTGGGGGCGTCCTCGACAGAACCGGCTGATCTCAGGCACCCGCCTGAACCACCAGCTTCTCCGCCTCCCGGACCCGGATCTCACCGGAGAGCAGTCCAGCCAGGAGCAACACCCCGAGATCAGCCAGCACCAGAGACTCTCTTTCGTTCTCGAAGATGCGGTTGTATCGGGGACCCAGGATGCGGTCGGCGGCCTGAAGCATGCCGCGTGATGGGATGGCGAGATCCCACTGGGCCAGGTGTTCCCGCTTGATGTGCCCCATGGTTGTTGCCTTCTCGGCTGCAATGCTCTGGAAGAACGGAAGCGCCTCCCTCAAGTGCCAATGGACGAACCATTGAGGCAATCGTTCGCACACCACCTTGAAGACGTGTTGGTTAATCAATGCATCGTCACGCCACCAACGATAGATCCCCAGGGACCCGGACCATGCGAAGAGCAGGTCACCCGGTTGGGCGATGTGGGCGGGTGGTGCATCCGCTTCCGTGTAGACCGTTGACGGACCCGGACCCGAGTTCAACTCGGCGATCCGTATGACCATCCGTCCTCGCCCCGTTGCGCCAGCCGTGAAGTTACGGCCATTCACGTAGCCGGCGATCCCGGCGATGGTCGTTGGGATCCAACCGTCCGGGAGCGGGCCCATGTGGGAGTCACGGACGCGATCAGGGAAGAGGCCCGCAATCTCGCTGTCCATGCCGAAGGGCTGGCGGCCGGCGGTCTTGGCGGCGACCGGATCACAGTCCACGAACCAGGACCTGAAGATCGCCTGGGCCATCGCCTCCAACGTCCGGTTCATCTGGCGATTCAGCTCGATCTTGTCGTCGAGCGCACCGAGGACGCGGCCGATGGCGTGCTGCTGCTTGATCGGAGGGACCGGGACGGAACACCCTCGCTGGGCGGTGAGGCTCACGTAGTCGGCCATGTCGGTCTCGCCCTTGCGAGAGAACCACTGGTCCGCGAAGGGTTTCGAGCGCATGAACGAGAAGAGGAACTGACGGTCCAGTCGAGTCGGGTCGAGAGTCCGCCAGAACGTCGTCTGCGGGGAACAGACGAACGGGGGGGCATCGAGCGGGACCAACGCCAGCTTGCCGACGGTTCCCTTGTGAGAGAAGAGGACGTCGCCGCCGCGCCCCACCCCCTTGCGGATCCTGGCCAGGGCGGTGTCGTTGATGCACTCCGCCGTCTCGAAGAGGACGCGACCGTAGTCAATGTCGGCGGCTCGGATGAACGCGGTGGAGCCCGAGCCGAACTCGTGGGGCAGGGGTCGGGACTCCCCGTGATTGCCATCCTCCACGAACAGCCACCCTCGACGCTGCAGCTCCTCGACCGGGAAGGTGGGCCACTCAGCCTCCACGGCTGTCGCCTGCCAGAACTGCGGGGATGGGCTCACGTCCATCACCGTCCCGCCGCAGTGTGTGCGACCTCGAAGTTCGCTCTGAGGTCACGGGATCGTGATCTCAAGCCTGGCGCTCCACTCCGTCGCAGATGAGGGCCTGGAGGTTTCGCCGGATGGCACGCTCCAGCTCCGCCGACCGCGCGAACTGCTCCTCGAGCTGCTTGACCAGCCGCGGGAGCTTGTCCTCGAGGGGCTCGTCGTCGTCGGAGCCGTCTTCGGCGCCCACGTAGCGGCCGGGGGCGAGGGCGTAGGTGTGGCCGCGCACCTCGTCGAGGGGGGCCACCCGGCAGAAGCCGGGGACGTCCGGAGGGCGGGCCTCGGCGCAGTAGGCGCGGTAGATGGAGGCGATGCGCTGGATCTCCTCGTCCGCGAGCTGTTTCTGCTTGCGGGAGCCGGGGATGAGCGAGCCGAGCCTGCGGCCGTCGATGAAAAGGATCTCGCCCTGGCGGGGGCGGAAGCCACCCTGACCGTCCCGATTCTTCGCCAGGAACCAGAGCGCGCAGGGGATCTGGGTGTTGGCGAAGAGCTGGCCGGTGAGCTGGACGATGCAGTCCACGTGTCCCTGCTCCACCAGGGCCTTGCGCACCTCGAGGCGGGCGGTCTCGCCGTTGCTCAGCTCCCCCGTCGCCATCACGAAGCCCGCCGTGCCGCCTTCCCTGAGGTGATGGAGGAAGTGGAGGATCCACATGGTGTTGGCGTTGCGTGGGGAGAGCGGCATCCGCTGCCCACTCACGACGAGGCGGAGGTCCGTGTCGGGGAGGCGGTCGGCGCCCCAGCCGTTCTCGCTCTTGGAGCCGTCGTTGAAGGGCGGATTGGCCAGCACGTAGTCGGCCTTGACCGTCGCGTGCCTGTCGTCAATGAAGGAGTTGCCAAGCTGGATATTGCCGTCCAGCCCGTGGATGAAGAGATTCATCCGGCAGAGCCGGTAGGTGAAGTCCTTGGACTCCTGGCCCACGAAGGAGAGGCGATGGCTGTGCCGGGTGAAGAGGTCAGACTGGACGAACATGCCGCCCGAGCCGCAGCAGGGATCGAGGACGATGCCCTCCTCGGGCGCCAGCATGGCCACCAGGGTGCGGACGATGCTCACCGGGGTGAAGTACTCGCCGCCCCGCTTGCCCTCGGAGGAGGCGAACTCGCCGATGAAGTACTCGTAAACCCTGCCGATGAGGTCCTCGCCGCCATGGTCTTCCTTGAACACGTCCTTGGCGAAGAGGTTGATGAGCCCGGTGACGCCCTCGCGCTCCAGGTTGGAGCCGGCGTAGGTCCGCGGCAGGAGGCCCCGGAGCTTGTCAGGGTAGGCCTTCTCGAGCGCCTCGAGGGCGTGGTCCAGCCGCACCTTGATGTCGTCGGCCTGGGCGTGCTTGACGATTTCCTCCCAGCGGGCCGCCTTGGGCACGATGAAGGCGCCCACCGACCGGTACTCGTCCGGGTCTTCCAGGATGGCGGCGGCCTGCTTTGCATTCTTCGTGTAGTACCCGGAGCGCGGCTCCCGGGTCATCCGCTCCAGCTCGTGGCGGCGGCGCTCGTACCGGAGGGAGAGGAAGCGCAGGAAGATGATGGGCAGGACATACCGCTTGTAGTCGGCGGGCTCGATGGAGCCGCGGAGATGGACGGCGGCCTCCCAGAGCTGGCGGATCAGGTTCGCGTGGCCACCGCCATTCGGCCTGGGCGTCTTGGACTTCCGCTTGGTCCTGCCCGATCTCGCCGGCATCCTGCGCTACCGCCTTCCCGGCTCTGGTGATGCTCGTTCCTTTGCGAGCTTGGTTCGATCCGCGGGCGTCACCGCGCCGCCGGAAGCTCGAGCGCCGCCGCCAACGCCCGATTCAGTTCGTTCAGCTTCGCGGGGGAGATGTCGGCCACGAACTGGGTCAGCTTGGTCTTGAACATCAAGGTGAGGAAGTCGCAGCGCACGGCACAGGTCCGCGGGAGTCCATCGCCCGGCCCGAGGACGACCTCCGTGGTCAGGCCCAGGATCTCGCTGTAGATGGGCGCGCAGATGACGGTGGACACGTCTTCGTGGTCGGCGATGAACGTTCGGGAGACGACCACGTAGAAGCCGGGCTTGCCGCCGCGCTCGGGGATCCGTTCGCGAGTGCGATAGATCTCCCCGCGTCTCACGTGCGCGCTTGCTGGGCGAGCAAGGCCTTCGCCTGGCGCGCGAGGCGGAGCTTGTGCCTGCGGAGGATGGCGCTCTCGCGCTCCTCGATGGCACGCTGCCGCTCCCGCTCGACGAAGTCCCTGACCGCGGCGCGCACCAGGACGGAGCGGCTGCGGTGACGTGGGGAGGCCGCGGCCAGCTCGTCGAGGCGCTGCAGGGTACTCTCGTCGATGGTGACCGCAATAGTCTTCATATTGGCGATTCTAATGGTCCGAGGCGTCGGGATTCAAGCGCGCCAGTGGGCGGACATGGCCAGGTCGACTCCCTGCTCGCGTGATCAGGTGAGGAGCCGCGCCTCCCGTAGCGCGAGGCGGATGCGGTGGCGCTCCTCCTCGGAGACCGGCGTGAGCGGGGGACGCACATGCGCGGCCGGGATGCGCCCCAGGATGGCGAGCGCTTCTTTCATGCGGTTGTGCATGTCCACGAAGGGCGGCGCGTAGAACACCGCCACCAGCGGAGCCAGCCGCTCGTTCACCCGGCGGGCCCCCGCCAGGTCTCCTGCCTGGACGGCGGCGAAGAGCTCGGCCTGCAGATCGGCCGCCACGCTCCCCATGCCGGAGATGCAGCCGTCGGCGCCCACGAGGAACGTGGCCATGAGCGACATCGTGAACGACGAGAGCATGGCCACGGGCCGCCCCGAGGCGCGCAGCGCGCGGAGATTCTTCTCGTAGGCGACGATGTCGTTGGACCAGTCCTTGACGCCCACCACGGAGGGGATCTTGCAGAGGGCGCCGAGCGTCTCGGGGCTGTAGCCGATGCCGGAGGCGGGCGGGTACTCGAAGACGATCAGGGGGAGATCCACCCGGTCGGCCAGCTCCGAGAAGTGGCGGAGCACCATGTCGGGCTTCACCTGGGCCCCCCACATGAAGATGGTCGGGGGGAAGACCAGGAGGCCGGCGGCGCCCGCAGCCCGCGCGTCCCGCGCGAGCTCGAGAGCCTCCTGCGTGCCGTCGGCATAGACGCCCGCGATGATCGGGACCTTGCCCGCCACCTCGTCGAGCGCGAGCGCCAGTGTCCGCCTCCGCTCTTCCCGCGAGAGGGAGGAGACCTCGGCCGCGTGACCATTGGCGACGATGGCGGTGACGCCGCGAGCGTCGGCGAGCCAGCGCAGGTGCTTGCGGTAGGCGGCCTCGTCGATCTCGAGGTCGGCGCGGAAGGGCAGCAGGTTGGCGGGCATGCAGCCCTGGAAACGGAAGTCGTTCGTCATCCGTGTTCTCCCATGCGCTCGGCCTGCCGGTCGATCGGCGCGAGCCTACCAGGCGGCGACGGAAAAGGCATTGGGGATGTGGCGGATCGCCTTGACGCCGCCCTCCTCGTTCACGATCACCGCCACGACGTCGAAGCGGCACGGCATCTCCCGCAACCGGCGGAGCTTCAGGTAGCCGTGCGCCAGCTTCCCCAGCCGGTTCTGCTTGCGCGTGTTCACGGCCGCCTGGGGCGGATCGCCCGCGAGGTCCCTGCGCGTCTTGACCTCGACGAAGACGAGGGTCTTGCCCTCCTTGGCGACGAGGTCGATCTCGCCGGCCCTCGTCCGGACGTTCTTGTCCAGGATGGCGTAGCCGCAGCGCGCCAGGAAGCGCGCCGCTTCCTCCTCCCCCCTGATCCCTGTGGCCCTGCGAGTGTCAGTAGGCACGCGTCACTCCTTGATCGACACGCGATCGACCATCACGTCGGTTCCCCGAACAGCTTGCCCTGTCGCCCCACCCCGCGAAAGCTCATGCGGTGCACGGGACAGGGCCCGTGCTCCAGGATCGCCCGCTGATGAGCGGGAGTCGGGTAGCCCCTGTGCCGGCCGAAGCCGTACGCGGGAAACTCACGGTCCAGCGCCTCCATGATCCGGTCACGCGTCACCTTGGCGATGATCGAGGCCGCCGCCACGGTCGCCGACCGCTGATCGCCCCGCACCAGATTCCGCTGCGGGCACCCGAGGCCCCGCAGCGCGACGTGGTCGGTCAGGACCAGCTCGGGCGTCACGCCGAGCCCCGCGAGCGCCTCGCCCATGGCGAGCCGCGTGGCCTCGAGGATGTTGACGCGGTCGATGGTCGCCACATCCGCCGTCCCCACGCCGACCGCCACGGCCCGCTCCCGGATCAGGTCGAAGAGCCGCTCCCGTTCGGCGGGCGCCACTCGCTTCGAGTCGTCCAGCCCCTCGATGGGACTCCCCGGCGCCAGGATCACCGCGGCGGCCACCACCGGTCCCGCCAGCGGGCCTCGCCCGGCCTCGTCCACCCCCGCGACCCGGGTCAGGCCTCGGCGCCAGGCCTCTCGCTCGAACCGATACGGCGCGGCCGTGGGTCCGCCCTCAGCTCGAGGGCGTCTCCCCCGAGGCGCCCGAGGCCGGCACGTGGACGAAGCGCTTCTCCTTGAGCCGGGCGGCCTTGCCGGCCAGCTGGCGGAGGTAGTAGAGCTTGGCGCGGCGGACCACCGCGCGCTTCATGACCTGGATCTTGTCGATCCGAGGCGAGTGCAGCGGGAAGGTGCGCTCCACGCCCACGCCGTACGAGATCCGCCGCACGGTGAACGAGGCGCTGGCGCCGCCGCCCCGCTTCCGGATGACCACGCCCTCGAAGGCCTGCAGCCGCTCCTTCTCCCCTTCCACCACCTTCACGGCCACCTTCACCGTGTCTCCGGGCGCGAACCCCCCGCGGTCCTTCTTCAGCTGTGCCGCGTCGATGAGTCGAATCGCTTCCATGTCCCTCTCTACTCCTTACGTGATGTAGTCCGAGGGCGTTCGGCCCTGGCTGAAACCATCCACCCACTTCTGCTCTTCCGGTGAGAGATCGGCGGTCTCCAGGAGGTCCCGCCTGCGCTGCCACGTCTGCCACACCGACATGACCCGTCGCCACGCGTCGATCCGCCCGTGGTCGCCCGAGAGGAGCACGGGCGGCACCGCCCAGTCACCGAACCGCTCCGGCCGCGTGTACTGCGGGTGCTCGAGCAGGCCGCGCGAGAACGAGTCCCGCTCCGGCGCCGACTCCTGGCCGAGCACGCCCGGACAGAGCCGCACCACCGCGTCCGTCACCACGAGGGCCGCCGGCTCGCCGCCCGAAAGCACGTAGTCTCCGATGGACAGATCCTCGTCCACCACGTGCACCCGCACCCGCTCGTCCACGCCCTCGTACCGCCCGCACACCAGCACCAGGTGGGGACGCCGCGCCAGCTCCCGCGCGATCTCCTGCGTGAAGCGCCGTCCCGCCGGGTCCAGCAGGATCACCCACGAGCCGGGTGCCCGGAGCGTCCCGATGCAGGCCGCAAGCGGCTCGGGTTTCAGGATCATGCCGCCGCCCCCGCCAAAGGGGGCATCGTCCGTCACGTGATGCGTGCCCTGCGCGTGCGCCCGCAGGTTGCGGACCCTGACGTCCACGAGCCCCCGCGCCCGCGCGCGGCCCATGATCGACTCGCCGAGGGCGCCTTCGAGCATCCCCGGGAACAGCGTGACGATGTCGATCCTCACAGCTCCACCAGCCCCTCCGGCGGATCCGCCACAATGCGGCGCCCCGCCACGTCCACCTCGATCACGAGCTCCGGCACCGCCGGCAGCAGCCACTCCCGCTCGCCGTCGCCGATCACCCACAGCGGCTGCCCCGACGAGCCCTCCACCCGGAGGAACGTCCCCAGCTGTCGTCCCTGCGGCGTCTCCACGGCGGCGCCTTCGAGCTGCCAGGGGTAGAACTGCCCCGGCGCCGGCGGCAGGGCCTCGGCCCTCGGGACGGCCATGAGCCGCCCGCTGAGTGAGCGAGCCGCTTCGGGCGACTCCACCCCCTCCAGGCGCACCAGCACGCCGTCCCCGTCGAAGCGATGCGAGGCGATCCGGCACCGCTCGCGCCGATCGGTCGCGGGATCCCAGAGGAAGCACTCGCGAAGCCTGTCGAAGCGCTCCTGCGGGTGATCCGTCAGCGGCCGGACCCTCACATCGCCCTTGATCCCGTGGGGCCGCAGAATCTCCCCGACCGCCACCAGCGGCGGAGCCGCGCCTGGCTCGCTCACGCTCGCCCGTCTCGCTCCGCTCGGGGGATTCCCATATCCGCTCGCCTCGCCGCGGGGCGCGGCTCAGCTCGCCCTGCCGTCTACCCGTTCTTCACGCCGGCCCGGGCGAGGAGGTTCTTCACGGTGTTGGACGGCTGCGCGCCCTTCTTGATCCACGCCGAGGCCTTCTCCGTCTCGATCTTGAGGGTCGGCGGGTTGGTGAGCGGGTTGTAGTGCCCGATCACCTCGATGAACCGCCCGTCCCGTGCCGCCCGGGAGTCGGCCACCACCACGCGATACGCCGGCTTCTTCGTCGTCCCCGTACGTCTCAGTCGAATGTGGACTGCCACTGGATCACCTCGCTCTCGATGTGGTCATCGCGGGAGGAACGGGAGCGCGCCCTTGAGCTTGCCCATCCGCCCTTCCATCTGCTTGAGCCCCTTCATCATCTTCTTGAGCTGCGCGTGCTGCTTGAGCAGCCGGTTCACGTCCGACACTGACGTGCCGCTGCCCCTGGCGATGCGGGCGCGCCGGCCGCCGTTGATGATCGCCGGCGTGGTCCGCTCCCTCGGCGTCATGGAGGCGATGATCGCCTCGAACCGCTGGAGCTCGTGCTCCTCGCCCTGGAGCTCCCGGGGCATGCCCTTGCCGCCCTTGAAGAACGGCACCATGTCCATGAGCTGGTCCAGCGGCCCCATGGAGCGCAGTTGCTTGAGCTGCTGGGCGAAGTCCTCGAGGGTGAAGCTCTCCTCGCGGATCTTCCGCGCCAGGTTCTCGGCCTGGGTCTGGTCCACCGCGGCCTGGGCTCGCTCCACGAGCGAGAGCACATCGCCCATGCCGAGGATGCGCTGCGCCAGCCGATCCGGGTGAAACGGCTCGAGGGCCTCGGTCTTCTCGCCCACGCCCACGAAGGCGATGGGGCGTCCCGTCACCTCGCGCACCGACAGGGCCGCCCCGCCGCGCGCGTCGCCGTCCATCTTCGTGAGCACGATGGCGTCCACGCCGACGGCCTGATTGAACCGGTCCGCCACGGTGACGGCGTCCTGGCCCGTCATGGCGTCCACCACCAGGAGGACGTGATGCGGCCCGACCTCCCGCTTGATCGCCCGCAGCTCCTCCAGCATCCCCTCGTCGATGTGGAGGCGGCCCGCCGTGTCCAGGATCAGCGGCGACAGCCCCCGCTGAGCAGCCTCGTCCCGCGCCTGGCGGCAGATGGCCACGGGCTTCTGCGCCGCGTCCCCGAGCACGGGGATGCCGAGCTGGGCCCCCAGCGTCTTGAGCTGGTCGACGGCCGCGGGGCGGTAGATGTCCGCCGAGGCCAGGATCGGGTGCAACCCCTGCTTCTGGAAGTGACGGCCGAGCTTGGCCGCGCTCGTCGTCTTGCCCGATCCCTGCAGGCCCACGAGCATGATCACCGTGGGCGGGTGGGGGGCCATGGCGAGCCGATGGCCAGAGCCACCCAGCAGCTCCACCAGCTCATCGCGCACCACCTTGACCACCTGCTGGCCCGGGGTCAGCGACTTGAGAACGTCCTGCCCTTGGGCCTTTTCCCTGACGCGCTCGACGAACGCCTTGACGACCTTGAAATTGACGTCGGCCTCGAGGAGGGCCACCCGCACTTCACGGAGGGCCTCCTGGATATTCTCTTCCGTCAGCCGGCCGAAGCCGCGGAGCCGATCGAATATCCCGGTCAGACGAGTGGTGAGGCTATCGAACATTGCCGCTCCGGAAATTTAGTCGTGGAAAATCAGAGGGTAAGTGCGGAGAGAGGGAAAGTCAAGCCAATTTCACTACTTCCGAGGCACTCCTCATCTCCCGGACGGCCTCGCCTGGCTCTGCCGAGCCGAAGATGGCCGAACCCGCCACCAGCACGGTCGCTCCCGCCTGAGCCAGGGGAGCGGCATGCTCCCGCTTGATCCCCCCATCCACAGACAGCTCGGTGGCCCGTCGGCCGATCAAAGTCCTTAATTGTCTGACCTTTGCGTATGCCGACGGGATGAAGGATTGGCCTGCGAACCCGGGGTTGACCGACATGACCAGGATGAGGTCCACATCGTCGAGGAGATAGTCCAGGACCCCGGGCGGCGTCCCGGGATTGAGGGCCATCCCCGCCCGGGCTCCCGCCTCCCGGATCTGGGACAGGCAGCGCTGCGGATGGGGACATGCCTCGGCATGGATGGTCAGGAGATCCGCGCCAGCCCTCACATAGGTCTCCACCCACCGCTCGGGTTCCTCGATCATGAGGTGGACGTCCAGCGGGAGCCGGGTCCGCTTGCGGATAGACTCGATGACGGGTGGGCCGATCGTGAGGTTGGGAACGAAGTGGCCGTCCATCACGTCCACGTGGAGCAGATCGGCCCCCCCGGCCTCGACGCGCGCGATGGCCTCGCCCAGCGCGGCGAAGTCGGCCGAGAGGATGCTGGGCGCGATCTTGATCATGCCACCACCATACTCGACCCGCCGGTATGCCCGCAAACTCCCCACGATCCCGGGCGGGCGGGGCTACGGGGCAGGCAGGCGGCGCAGGCGGATGGCGCTGAAGCCGTCGGTGCCGTGGACATGCGGGAGGAGCCGGATAATGCCCGCAGCATCGGGGGCCACAGGGAACTCCCCGGGCGGATCCACGCGCCAGTCCCGGTGTGACTCGAGGAACGGCAACACCACGTCCTCGTTCTCGTCGGGCTCGAGCGAGCACGTGGCATAGACGAGTCGCCCGCCCGGCCTGACGAGCAACGCGGCCGCGGCGAGGATCGCGCGCTGTTTCTGCTGGAGGCGCCGCAGGTCCTCCTCCGTGCGGCGCCACTTGACCTCGGGATTCCGGCGGAGGACGCCCAGGTTGGAGCAGGGCGCGTCAACGAGCACGCGGTCGCAGCGCTCCTTCCAGTGCCTGGCGAATGTCTCCACCGGGCCGGTGTGACATTCGATGATGGTCACACCGAGCCGGGCTGCCGCCTTGGCCACGAGTCGGAGCCTGGCTGCCTGGGGGTCGATGGCGATGATCGTGCCGCGGTTCTCCATGAGCTGGGCCAGATGGGTGGCCTTGGTCCCGGGGGCCGCGCAGGTGTCGGCCACGACCTCGCCGGGCCGGGGGGCCAGGAGGCGGGCGACGAGCATGGAGGCCTCGTCCTGCACGGTGCAGGCCCCGTCGGTGAAGGCCTTCCAGCGCCCCGGGATGCCGCGCTCGACGACGAGCCCCTCGGGGGCGAGCGCCGTGGGCCGCGCCTCCGCCATCTCCTCCTCGCGCAGCCGCGCGGCCACGATGTCGCGGGAGCAGCGCAGTGTATTGGCGCGCACGGTGAGCGGCGGGCGCTCGCAGAGGGCTGCCATCAGGGCTTCCGCTTCCGGGCGGCCGTAGCGGGCGAACCAGCGCGCGACCAGCCAGTCGGGGAAGGACCAGCGGACCCCGACGGCGGCCACGGGCGAGTCCGGGGCTGGCGGCGGCGCCGGCGTCCGCGTGAGCGAGCGGAGCACGGCGTTGACGAATTCGGCCGGCCCCGGGTTGCGCGCCTTGAGCTTGGCGAGGCTCACCGCCTCGTCCACGGCCGCCCAGCGCGGGACGCGGTCGAGGAAGAGGATCTG
>JACOVB010000248.1 GCA_016177555.1 Candidatus Rokuibacteriota bacterium | reverse complement strand
GAGCACCTGGACCCCGGCGAAGGAGGCCGAGGGGTGGCATGAGGCCACCATGCCCCGGCGCCCCATGGGCGCCTGGCGCTGCGCGTAGCCGATCTGTGGCAACTCACGCCTCCGTGAACAATCTCGAGATCTCGTCCTGAGGGAAGCTCGGCATCGCCGCGGCGCGGCCGCCCGAGGCGAGCGTGACACCCTCGCGGACGTCCGTCACCTTGCCGATCACCGTGCAGGCGACGCCGCTGGCCTGGCACGCGGCCGCCACGAGTTCCGCCTCGGCCGCGTCCACCGCCAGCAGCAGCGACCCGGAGGCGATGGTGCCCAGCGGATCGAGCCCGAAGGCGCGGCAGAGCCGCTCCCCCTCGACCAGCACCGGAATCCGCTCGCGGTCGATCCGCAACCCCACGGCCCCCGCCTGCGCCAGCTCCCAGCACGCGGTGGCGAGCCCCCCCTCGGTCGGATCGTGCATGGCGTGGACCCCGGCGGCGCCACACGCGGCTCGCGCCTCCGGCAGCACGCTGATCCCCGGCCGGCGCAGGAACTCCCGCGCGCGCGCCACCACCTCCCGCGGGACCCCGCGGCGCTCGGCCTCGTCCCCGCGCTCGCGCGCGATGATGGCCGCGCCCTCGAGCGGCACGCCCTTGGTGAGGAGTACCCGATCGCCGGGGCGCGCGCCGGCCGTCGTCACCAGCCGATCCTTCGCGACCTCGCCGAGCATGGCCCCGACCACGATGGGGCGGGCGAGCCCCGCCGTGATCTCCGTGTGCCCGCCCACCAGCGCGACGCCGATCTCCCCGCACGCCTCCGCGATCTCGGCGAAGAGCTCCTCCACGCTCGACTCCGTCGTCTGTCCCTCGGGCAAGAGCAGCGTGGCGAGGAACCACCGGGGGAGGGCGCCGCGCACCGCCAGGTCATTGGCGTTCACGTGGACCGCGTACCGTCCCATCTCGCCGGTCGCGAACGTGATGGGATCCGTCGTCGCGACCAGGTAGCGGTCTCCCATGTCGAGGACGGCGGCGTCCTCTCCGACCCGCGGCCCGACCACCACCCGCTCGCCCTTCGGCACGTACCTCGCGAATAGTCTCCGGAGCGTCTCGGCCCGCACTTTGCCCACCGGCAGCGGCGGCATGGCCCACGTAGTATAGGCAGCGCCCCCGGGGGGGTCAAGGCGCGGGCCGGCGCCGGGAGCCCTCCCCGCGGAACACGCTGAGCCGTACCCCGCGGCCCCGTCTCGTGAGGAGCCACGACGGACCCATGAGACAGGACGCCAGGGGGCCGGGCCAGTAAGGGCAGCGGGAGTCGAGGAGGGGATTGCAAAGGAACTCGACACTTCCGGGCCACCCGGGCCAGCGACGGCGACTTCACGAAGCGAGCCGATGAGCAGCACCCGTTGCCGGCTCAGTACCCGCATCCTCCGTCGGTCCGTTCAGCGACAGCCGCGTGGTAAGGTAACCTCAGGCTCTCGTGAACTCGCCAGAGTCCGATCCTATTCCCATCCGGGCGCGCCGGCGCCCCGCACGCTGGGGCCCCTCGATCGTCGTGCAGGCCGTCCTCGTCACCGCGGTCATCCCCGCGACCCTGGCGGCCTGCCTCGCCTGGGACCGACCCTTCGTCGCTTGGCTCGTGGCAGAGGACTCGCTGGTGGAAGCGGTCCAGGCCGTCCTGATCGCGCTGGCCCTGGCCCTCTGCCTCGTGCGGTGGCGGCGTCTCGTCGCGGTGGGACGCTCGCCCGTGTCCGAGGTCATCTTCGCCGTCGGTTTCTCCATCTTGCTCGAGGGTGAGATCGAGGTGTGGCAGCGCGTGCTGGGCTCGACCATGACCTTCCGCCACACCTTCCGGCAGCCGCCGGCGCTCTTCGCCCTCTGGCTCTCGCTCTACGCGCTGATGCTGGCGGCGCTGGTGCTCCTCGCCTCCTACGTCCTGCGCCGGCTCGCGCCGCTGTCGCGCTGGGGACTCGCCGCGCTGCGGACGGACTGGGGACAGCTCCTGGTGGTCGCGATCGCCATGCTGGTCCTCACCGAGGTGTTCGAGCGGCACCTGGACCGCATCCTGCCCACGGTCTTCCCCAAGACCGTGCTGGAGGAGACCCTCGAGCTGATCGCGGGAGTGTACTGCGTCCTCGCCCTCATCGAGCGCGAGCGGGTGGAGCCGGTGAAGCCCGCCGACGCCTAAGGGCCAGCTCTACGTCAACGGCCACGAGGGTCTGGCCCGCAAACTGACCCGCCACGGAATGCGGTACACCAAGCTCGACAACGCCTACGAGTTACTTGGGCGCCGAGCGAACGTCGAGGTTGTTGATGATGCGCCTGACGCCTCGAACGCCCTTGGCCAGGGCCTCCGCCTGCGCTTTTTGATCCGCGGAGTCGACCGTCCCGCTGAGAGACACGGTCGCGTTGCTGCTCAGCACGCCGAGGCGCGTGAGGTTCGCGTCTTTCTCGGCGACGAGCCGGGCCTTGACCTCGGACTCGATCCGCATGTCCTCCAGGGGCCCGACGCTGGCG
>JACOVB010000244.1 GCA_016177555.1 Candidatus Rokuibacteriota bacterium | reverse complement strand
TTCATCGATGAAGCGGCTGCGGTTGCCATGGTTGGCCGACCGATCGATGAGCCGGATCGTCTCCTCCGGGAGCGTGACGTTCACCCGTTTATGCATCGTTGTCGACCCTCCCTTGGCGATGACCTCAGGATACACACCCGGGGTGTGTACGTCAAAGGGCGCTCGCCATACCGTGCGGCGCGCGGGGGGGTCAAGACGGCGCGCCGTCGGCCCGCCAGCGCAGCAGCACCGCCCGCGCGCGAACGAGCGCGCGCCCCCTGTGGCTGACGGCGTTCTTGGCCTCGGGCGCGAGCTCGGCGAAGGTGGCGCCGAGCGGCGGGTAATAGAAGAGCGGGTCGTAGCCGAAGCCGCCGCTCCCGCGCGGGGCGTCCAGCAGCACCCCCTCGACGAGGCTTTCCACCGTCGCCTCGCGCCCGCCGGGCTCGCAGAGGGCGATCACGCAGCGGTAGCGCGCGGAGCGCCGCTCCGGCGGCACGCCGGTGAGCTCCCCGAGCATGACGGCACAGCGCTCGGCATCCGACAGCCCGGGGCCGCCGTAGCGCGCCGAGAGCAAGCCGGGCCGGCCGTCGAGAGCACCCACCTCGATGCCTGAATCGTCGGCCAGGCTGAGCGCCCCCGTCGCGGCAGCGACGGCCCGCGCCTTTCCGAGGGCGTTGTCCGCATACGAGGTCGCGCCTTCGGGCGGCAGCGTGAGTCCCGGATAGTCGGCGAGAGAGCGGATGCTGAACGGGACGCCCACCAGGAACGCGGCCATCTCGCCCGCCTTGGCGCGGTTGGCGGTGGCCAGGACCAGGGGCGGCTCAGAGAACGAGGATCTTCTCCGCGCGGGCGTTGAGCGCGCGCTGCTGCAGCGCGACGAGCCGGGCAATGCCCTGGCCGGCGAGGTCCAGCATGGCGTCGAGTCGCTCGCGGCCGAAGGGCGTTTGCTCGGCGGTGCCCTGCACTTCCACGAAGGCGCCCGAGGCGGTCATCACCACGTTCATGTCCACCTCGGCCGTGGAGTCCTCGATGTAGTCGAGGTCGAGGAGCGGCCGGCCGCCGATGATGCCCACGCTTACCGCCGCCACGCACTCGCGCAGCGGCGAGCCGGGCAGCGTCCTCGCCTCCACCAGCCGGCCGAGGGCATCCGCCAGCGCCACCCAGGCCCCCGTGATCGCCGCCGTGCGCGTGCCGCCGTCGGCCTGGATCACATCGCAATCCATCCACACGGTGCGCTCGCCCAGCTTCGTCATGTCGACGACCGACCGCAGCGAGCGGCCCACGAGCCGCTGGATCTCCTGGGAGCGCCCGCTGGGGCCACCGCGCTCCCGGCCCATGCGCGTGTTGGTCGAGCGGGGGAGCATGCCGTACTCGGCCGTCACCCACCCTTTCCCCTGCCCCTTGAGGAAGCGCGGCACCTGCTCCTCGAGCGACGCCGTGCAGATGACCTTGGTGTCGCCGAACTCCACGAGCACCGAGCCCTCGGGGTGGCGCAGGTAGTCGCGCGTGAGGGTGATGCCGCGGAGCTGGTCGGGGAGGCGCCCGTCGTGGCGCAGCGCGGGTGCGCTCATCGGGGGGGGGTCCTTTCGGGGCGCGCGGGAGCCGCCTGGGCGGTGCGCATGCGCTGGTCGTAGCGGCGCTTGTACTCGGTGAGGCCGGCGTAGATCGCGCGGGCCGCCGCCTCACGGTACTCCGGCGTGGCGAGCTTGCGCTCCTCCCTCGGGTTGGTGAGGAAGCCGATCTCCACGAGGATGGCGGGCATCGCCGCCCCACCCAGCACGTAGAAGCCGGCCTGCTTCACGCCGCGGTTCACGAGACGCATGGATTGCGTCATGGAGTCCTGGACCGTCTCGGCCAGGAAGCTCGACTCCTGCTGGAACTCGGACTGGGCCAGATCCCAGAGGATGCTCTTGAGGAGGTCGGTTTTCTGGCGGGAGGCCGGCGTCTCGAGCTGCACCGCGCCGTTCTCGATGGCCGCGACCTGGCGCGCCTCGGTGTCGCTCGCCTCGGAGGAGAGGAAGTAGGTCTCCACCCCCTCGGACACGGCGCGCGGGTGGGCGTTGGCGTGGATGGAGACGAACAGGTCGGCCCGCTGCTTGTTGGCGAAGTTGGTGCGCTCGCGCAGCGGCACGAACACATCCGTGCTGCGCGTCAGCACCACCTTGACGCCGAGCCCGTCCTCGGCCATGCGGGCCACGCGCCTCGTCACGTCCAGCACGACCTCCTTCTCCTGAAGGCCGCTCGGGCCGATCGCGCCGGGGTCGTGGCCGCCGTGGCCGGCGTCCAGCACGATGAGCCGGAGCGGCTGTATGGCCGGCCGCCCCCCGTCGGGGCCCGCGGGCTCCTTCGGGCGGTGTATGTCGAGCACGACACGATACGGATCCTGGAGGACGGAATCCTTGACCTGCCCGGCCGTCCCGGCGAGGGTCACGCGCAGGACGGCATCGCCGTTCTCCCGCTCGAGCCTGAGGGCGCTCACGAGCCCGTCGTCGATCTCCTGCGCCTGCGGGGCCGGAAGCGCGAGCCTGGCGAGGCGCAACCGGATCCCGCCCCTGTCCGCCTCGACGGTATGGGGCACGGCCCCCTCCGCCTCGATGACGATCCGGGTGAAGGACGGATACGAGCGCAGTCGCAGGTCCTCGAAGGCCACCGTGGGACGCGGCGGCCTGGGCTCCCGCCTGGGCGCGGTGGCCGCGGCCGCCACCCGGAGCACCGTCACGCCCGGCGCGAGCTTGGCGAGCCCCCTGGCGAGGAAGTCGTCGGGCAGCAGCCAGCCCGAGGAGCCGACGCGCGGCGGCGCCTGCAGCGTCACGGGAGCGCCCAGGAGCGTGATGCGCGACTGGTTCTGATTGAAGCTGGCCGAGCGCGGCCCGACGGTGAGCGTGCCGCGGGAGCCCTTGACCTTCCAGGTCCCCTTGAGGAGCGCGGCGAGCCGCTCGGCCGAGACGTACACGCCGCCCTCCTCGAGGGCGACCTGGGCGAGCGAGCCGAGGGTGCCGCTGCGGGACCTGAGCTCGATCGTGGCCGGGCGCGCCGCCTCCGTCGCTCCGGCACATATCGCCAGGAGCGCCGCG
>JACOVB010000243.1 GCA_016177555.1 Candidatus Rokuibacteriota bacterium | reverse complement strand
TTCTGGATCACCGGCCGGTACCACGGCGAGGTGGCCGTCATCGACACGACGACCGGCGAAGTGATCCGTTCGATCCGTACCGATCCCGGTCCCCACGGGCTCACCTACTTCCCGACCTCCAAGGCGGCCCACAACGTCGGCCACAACGGAGTCTACGTGGAGGACTGAGGTTTCAGGGGGGGGCATGACACAGGGCTGCTCCTGTCCCACGTCACCCCTCCTTTCGCTCGTCTCGCTCCCGTCCCTGGTCCGGCAGGTGAAGGGAACTCTCGTGAGAGGCGGGGGCGGGGAGGCGCCGGCGCCGGGGCATCAGGCCGTATAATTGTGGCTGATGAACAGATGGGGCGAGCTCCTGGAGCGGCTGGGGCGGCACGTGGGCGGCCCGCGCGTGCTGGCGCTGCCGTTGCTGCGGGCCCTCGCGGTGATCGCCGGCATCACGTGGGTCCTGCTCACCCCGCGGTCGCACCCGGGGTGGGGGAGCCTGGTCGCCACCGTCGGGGCCTTCCTCGCCTACAGCATGACGCTGGACCTCGGGCTGTGGTTCAAGCCTGGGCTCCTGCTGCGGCTGAACGTCGCCGTGCTCCTGGCGGATCTGGGCTTCGCGCTCACCCTCATCGGGCTGGCCGGGGCAGGCAGCACGCTCTTTCTCTCGCTGCTGCTCATCGCCGGCGTCCAGTCCTACTACTACGGGACGACGCGGGGCATCACGGTGGCCGTGGGTTCGGGCCTTGCCTATCTCGCCGTGGTATGGCCGACCATCAACGAGATCGAGTGGGCCAACATGGCGATCCGGCTGACCATGCTCCTCGGCACGGCCATCGGCGTCGGGATCTTGGCCCAGATCGAGGAGGCCGAGCGGCTCAAGGTGGCCGTGCTCACCTCCCAGGCGCGCGCGCGCGAGCGCTTCATCCGGAGCGTCGTCGAAAGCCTGCGCGAGGGGCTGGTGGCGCTGGACCAGACCGGGCGGGTGCTGGCCTGGAACGGGACCATGGAAGCGCGCCACGGCATCGCCGAGGCCGACGTCGTCGGGAGGCGGTACGACGAGCTCTTCCCGGGCGTGCCGCTCGGGCTCCTGGGCCGGGATCTCGGGCGCCTGCTGCGGGGCGAGGTCGAGGAGCTCACGCTCGAGGCGCTCGAATACCACACGCTCCAGGGAGGCCGCGCCATCGTCAACGTGAAGGGAAGCCTTCTGCGTCAGGGCGGCCGGCCCGCGGGCGCCGTGCTTCTCATGGAGGACATCAGCGACCGCGTTGCCTTCGAGCGCTCGGCCCGCCAGGCCGAGAAGCTGGCGGCGCTGGGCATGCTGGCGGCGGGGCTCGCCCACGAGCTCAACAACCCGATCGGCATCATCTCCTCGCGCATCGAGCTCATGCGGCTCGACGCCGAGTCGCGGCCGCTGCCCGACGAGGTGCGCGATGACCTGGAAGTCCTGCATCGGAACGCCCAGCGGGTGGCCCGCATCGCGCAGGGCCTCCTGTCCTTCGCCCGGCACTCGCCCGGGGAGCAGGCCCCGGTGGACGTCAACCAAGTGGTGGAGGAAACCTTGCTCCTGGTGGACAGACAGATCTCGAAGGGCGGCATCACGCTCAAGCGGAATCTCACGCCCGGACTACCGCTGGTGTCCGGGGACGGCAACGCGCTGCAACAGGTGGTGCTGAACCTGGTGACCAATGCCCGGGACGCCCTCGAGGCGGGGGGAGAGATCGTGATCGAGACCTCCTCGGTGCCCGGCCGCCCCGGGGCGGTGCGGGTCGTGGTGCGCGACACGGGCCCCGGCATTCCGCCGGAGACCATCCCGCGGATCTTCGACCCGTTCTTCACCACGAAGCGCAATGGCACAGGGCTCGGCCTGTCCATCTCGCATGGGATCGTGCGCGATCACGGGGGCACGCTCGACGTGGAGTCCCACCCGGGCAAGGGCACCACGTTCGTCATCACGTTTCCGGGAGTCGCCGTGGGGAGCCGGGCATGAGCGCCCGACGTGTCCTGATCCTGGACGACGAGCCGGACATGGTCGAGAACTGCACGCGCATCCTTCGCCGGGCGGGGCTCAAGTGCCTCACCGCCACGGACCCGAAGGAAGGGCTCGCGCTGGTGGAGACGGAGCGCCCCGATGTGCTGCTGACGGATGTGAAGATGCCCGGCATGGACGGGCTCGAGGTGCTGCGCCGGGCCCGGGAGCTGGACCCCACGCTGCCCGTCATCATGATCACGGCCTTCGCCACCATCGAGTCTGCTGTGGAAGCCATCAAGGAAGGCGCCTTCGACTACCTCCCCAAGAACTTCTCGGTGGACCAGCTGACCGTGACGGTGGAGCGGGCCCTCAAGCAGCGTCTCCTGCACGAGGAGAACCGGAACCTGCGGGAGCAGCTGCAGGAGGCCTTCGGGCTCGAGAACCTGGTGGGGCGGAGCCCATTGATGGTCCAGGTGTTCGAGCTGATCAAGAAGGCAGCCCGGTCGGAGGCCAACATCCTCGTCATGGGCGAGTCAGGCACGGGCAAGGAGCTGGTGGCCCGGGCCGTGCACGCCAATAGCCCCAGGGCGAGCCACCCCTTCATTCCCGTCGACTGTGCTTCCTTGCCGGAGAATCTGCTGGAATCCGAGCTGTTCGGCCACGAGAAGGGGGCCTTCACCGGGGCCATCAGGACGAAGTTCGGTCTCATGGAGACGGCCGACGGCGGCACGCTCTTCCTCGACGAGATCGCCGAACTGCCGCTGGGGCTCCAGGTCAAGCTGCTCCGCGCGCTGCAGGAGCGCCAGATCCGGCGCGTGGGCGGGACGTCGGTGATGGACGTGGACGTCCGGCTCGTCTCGGCCACCAACCGGGATCTCCGCGAAGCGGTGGCGAAAGGGCAGTTCCGTGAGGAGCTGTACTACCGGGTCAACGTCATCGAGATCCGGCTCCCTCCCCTGCGCGACAGGCTGGGGGACCTCAAGCTTCTCGCCCACGCCTTCCTCAAGAAGTACGGGCAGGGGCGGTTCTCGGGCTTCGACGCTGACACCCTGGCCGTCCTCGAGGCCTACGCGTGGCCGGGCAACGTGCGGGAGCTACAGAACATCATCGAGCGGGCCTGCGCGCTGGCCGACGGAGAGCGGATCACGACGCTTGATCTTCCGGAGCACATCCTCTCCGCCGGGAGGCGCCAGGAGGCCCAGCCGGGCCGCGCGGTGGGGGGGGGGGCCTCCGAGCCCCTGACGTCCGGGGCCGACCTGCCGCTCAAGGAGGCCAAGGAGCGCTGGATGCATGTGCTCGAGGGCTCCTACCTGCGCGATCTGCTCGAGCGCCACGGCGGGAACATCTCGGCGGCGGCCAAGGCCGCGGGCATCGACCGGAAGACGTTCCACCGCCTCATCGGCAAGTACCAGATCAAGTAGCGACACGTCCCGGGCCCTCGTTGCACCCTCGCCACCGATCGCCTTCCCGGGGCGGTCGTGTCCCACCGGGGAAGCTGGGTCCCACCGGGCCTGTCCTCCTCTTCACGCAACACCCCGTGTTTATTGAGGTTCAGGCGCTGGCACCTCGGTTGCTTGCTGAGTGGCCTGAAGAGCAGGGCCAACGCCGGCGACACGAGGAGGCGCTCATGAAACCCGAACGCATTCTGGTTCCACTCGACGGGTCATTGCTGGCGGAAGGGGCGATCCAGACCGCGGCGGGGCTGGCCCGGGAGAGCGGAGCCGCTCTCGTGCTCCTGAGAGCGGCCGAGGCCCACACGCTACCCGGGGCAGATCCTACCGATGCCCAGGTCGCCGTCGTGCGCGAAGCAGAGGAGTACCTCACGGCCGTGGCGGCGCGGCTCGGTGAGGAGGGGATCAAGGGGGTGGAGACCTCCGTGTGGTACGGGCCCCCTGCCACGGCCATCATCGAGGCCGCCCGGCTGCAGAAGGGGGACCTCATCGTGATGACCACGCATGGCCGCAGCGGACTCGGTCGACTGATCCTCGGCAGCGTGGCGGAGTCGGTGCTTCGCGGCACGACCACGCCCATCCTGCTGCTGCGGGCGCCCGGGGCTCCGCTCGAGGCCCCGAAGGGTGCGGGGCAGGCTCGGCCGAGCCGGGAGGTGGGCCGTGTATAGGCTCGCTGTCGTCCCGCTCGATGGCTCGCCGGTGGCCGAGGCGATCCTCCCCTTCGTGCTGGAGATCGCGGGCCCGCTCGACATGGAGGTCGCGCTGCTGCGCGTCCTCCAGCCTGTGCCGCCCCAGGTCATCGAGGGCTCGCGCCACGTGGTCGTGGAGGACGTGGAGGCCAGGCGGCTGGATGCCGAGGAGTACCTGGCGCCTCTGGCCGCGGAGCTGCGCGCGAAGGCGGTCCGGGCTCAGACCCACGTGCGTCGAGGCGATCCGGCAGCAGAGATCGTCGCCTGCGCCCGCGAGATCGGCGCCGACCTCGTCGCGATGACGACTCACGGCCGCAGCGGGCTGGGCCGCCTGGTGTTCGGCTCGGTGGCGGAGGCCGTGCTGCGTCACGCCCAGTTGCCGGTGTTGCTCATGCGGATGACGGAGGCGGAGGTGGCGAGCCGTGCCGCCAGGGAGGTCGCGCGATGATCGCGACGGATCTCCTGTCGGTTGAAGGGATCCGGCGAGGGCTCGGGGCGTCCACGGTGGGACGGCAGCTCTACGTGTTCGGCGAGGTGCAGTCCACGAACGTCGCGCTCCGGAGCCTGGCGCGCGAGGGAGCCGTGGAGGGCACCGTGGTCCTGGCCGAGTCGCAGCGGGCGGGCCGAGGCCGCCTCGGCCGCGAGTGGTTCTCCCCCAGCGGGGTCAACCTCTACGCCTCGGTGCTCTTCCGCCCGCACTTCGCGCCCAGGCAGGCGCCGTGCTTCTCGTTCATCGCCTCGCTGGCGGCGGCGGATGCGGTGAAGGAGCTGGGGCCGAGCCCGGCCATCAAGTGGCCCAACGACCTGCTGGTGGACCGCAAGAAGGTGGCCGGGTCGCTGGTGGAGTGCGCGACCCGCGGCGATGAGATCGAGTTCCTGATCCTCGGCATCGGCATCAACGTCAATGTCCCGCTGTCCGCGCTGCGCGCGGCGCTGGGGCCGGCCGGGGTGAATGCCACGTCTCTGGCGGCGGTTCTCGGTCAGGAGGTCGACCGCAACGCGCTGGCCGCCTCGTACCTGACGCACCTGGACGGTTGGGCGCGGCGCTACAAGGCCGGCGGGCCCGAGCCGATCCTGGCGGCCTGGCGGGAGCGCGACATTCTCACGGGCCGGCGCATCGAGGTCCGGGGAGAGGGCGGGGGGTTCGAGGGGCGCGCCCTCGGTGTTGACGGCGACGGCCACCTCCTGGTAGACGACTCGCACGGGCAGCGCCACATCGCCCTCAGCGAGGAGATCCGGATCCTCGAGTAGGGCATCAGAGAGGAGTCGCTCGATGGGCAAGCTTCGCCGCATCATGCATCCCACGGATTTCTCCAAGGCGTCGGGGAGCGCGTTCGCCAGGGCCGTGGAGATGGCCAGGGCCGACCGCGCAGAGCTCCTGGTGGCCCACGTGCTGACGCCGGCCATTCCGATGGTCGGCGACGGGTACATCTCGCCGAAGGTGTACCAGGAGATCGAGGCCTCTGCGCGCGCGGCGGGCCAGAAGCATCTGGATGCGCTGGTGACCAAGGCCAAGAAGGCCGGGGCGCGGGCGAAGGGGCTCCTGCTCGAGGGCGTCCCGTACGATCGTATCGTGCGCGCGGCGAAGGCCAAGCGCGTGGACCTCGTGGTGATGGGGACGCATGGGCGCACGGGGCTCGCACGGTTCTTCCTCGGCAGCGTCGCCGAGCGCGTGATCGCGATGGCGGGCTGCCCGGTGCTCACGATACGAGGGAAGTAGGGGGGCATGAGGCGCGACGTGGTCCGGGTGGCATGGGCGCGGCTTCCTGGATTCGCCGCGACCCGGCCCGACGCGCTCGGTGGGTAGCCCGGCGGGCACAATCGGCGCGGAGGGGCTCGCGCGCTATCTGTCGGGGGTCTTCGGCCGACCCGTCGAGGTGCTCGCCCTGCGGCCGCTCAAGGCCGCGGATGCCGACTCGGGGGATCCCAAGGGCTTCGGCTACGGCGTGCCGTTCGAGGTGGAGTGCAGGATCGACGGCGCGCCGCGCCTGTTCGTCGTGGCGCGCACGCGCCCCGTTCAGGGCTTCGGCCACGACTACCCCGCCGACCGCGTCTGGCAGGCGGTATACGGCCACACCGCCTACAACGGCTTTCCCCGCCACGTGAGGAGCGTGGACGTGGGGCTCGTCAGGGCGTCGGGGGAGCTCGTCTCGGCTGGGGACGCCGTCGAGTTCTTCCAGCTTGTCGAGAAGGCCGACGGGGCGCCGTACTGGCTGGACCTGGAGCGCTTGCTGAAGGCGCCGGCCCGGCCGCTCGACGTGGAGCGCGCGCGGGAACTCGCCCGGTTCCTCGCCGGCACCCACGCCGCCAAGCGCAGCGAGCCCACGCTCTACGAGCGGCGCATCCGCGAGCTCGTGGGCCACGGCGAATGCCTCATGGGCATCCTCGACAGCTATCCCCA
>JACOVB010000255.1 GCA_016177555.1 Candidatus Rokuibacteriota bacterium | reverse complement strand
TCCACCACGTGGAGTCCGAGTCCATCGTCCTCGGGCTCGACCTCAAGGGGATCGGCGTGTCGGCGGGCTCGGCATGCACCTCCGGCAACGTGGAGCCGTCCTACGTGCTCGTGGCGATGGGGATCCCCGTGGACTGGGCCATGGGGTCCGTCCGCTGCTCGCTCGGGCGCAGCACGACGGCCGAGGACATCGACTACGTGATCGAGTCGGTCGTGCCGCTGGTCGCCAAGCTGCGGAGTCTGTCGCCTGCGGGGGTCTAGTGCGCTACAGCGAGACGCTCATCGACCACTTCCGGAATCCGCGGAACGCGGGCATGATGTGGGAGCCCGACGGGGTGGGCGAGGGGGAGTACCCGGAGTGCATGGACCTGGCGCGCGTGTATCTGCGGGTGCGGGCCGGCCAGGTGGTCGAGGCGCGCTTCCAGACGTACGGCTGCGGGCCCACGATCGCGGCCTCGAGCGCCGGTACCGAGCTGATCACAGGATCGCCGCTGGAGGCGCTCGTGGAGCTGAGCAGCGCGCGGGTCGAGTCGGCCGTCGGCGGGCTGCCCGAGGACCGGGTCCACGCGGCCGAGGTGGTGTCGGCCGCCATCCGGGCGGCGGCGCGGGATGCCCTCAGGCGGATGGCGAGATCATGAACGCGGGAGCGGGACATGTTTGAGCGGATGAGGCGCGACATTCGAACGGTGCTCGAGCGGGACCCGGCGGCGCGCTCCGCGCTGGAGGTCCTGCTCTGCTATCCGGGGGTGCACGCCATCTGGCACCATCGCGTCGCCCACCGGTTGTGGCAGCGGAGCTGGCGCACCGCGGCGCGCTTTGTGTCCCATCTCAGCCGCTTCGTGACCGGCGTCGAGATCCATCCGGCCGCTCGGCTCGGCGACGGGCTCTTCATCGACCATGGGATGGGCGTGGTCATTGGCGAGACCGCGGAGATCGGCGAGAACGTGACACTGCTCCAGGGGGTGACGCTCGGCGGCACGAGCCTCAAGCGCGAGAAGCGCCACCCGACGCTGGGGGACAACGTCGTGGTGGGCGCGGGGGCCAAGATCCTCGGGGCCTTCACCATCGGCACCGGCAGCCGGATCGGGGCGGGGTCGGTGGTCGTCCGCGAGGTGCCGGAGAACTCGGTTGTCGTCGGCGTGCCGGGACGGGTAACATACCGCAACGGCCAGCGCGTGAAAGGCCAGATCGACCTCGATCAGGTGGATCTCCCGGATCCGCTGGCCCGCACCGTGGAGAACCTGCTCGACCGCATCCACGCCCTCGAGGTGGAGGTGGAGGAGCTCAAGCAGGGCCTGAAGGCCCCCACGCCCGGGGAGCACTGACGCGCACGGCGCGGGACGCCGGCAGCGCCGCAGAGGAGGAGCGACAGGAGTGGTTCCCAAGGACGCAATGACCGCGAAGGAAGCTTCCAAGTACCTGGCCATGGACGAGCAGACCGTGGTGCGCATGGCCGCCGAGCGCAAGATCCCGTCGCTCCACCACGAGGGCCAGTGGCTCTTCTCCAAGAAGTCCATCGACAAGTGGCGCATCCGGCAGGGCGCCCGCCGGGCCCCGTGATCGATCGGGACGGCGCCTGGGGGCTCCTCACCGAGTTCACCAGATCCGACAACCTGCGCAAGCATGCCCTCGCCGTGGAGGCCGCGATGCGCGCCTACGCGGCCCGCTACGAGGGCGACCCGGAGACGTGGGGCCTGGCGGGGATGCTGCACGATTTCGATTACGAGGTGCATCCGGCGGCGCCCCATCATCCGATGAAAGGGGCCGAGATCCTCCGGGCACGCGGAGTGCCCGAGCCCGTCGTGTACGCCATCCTCGGCCACGCCGACTACTCCGGATGCCCCCGCATCTCCCTGCTGGATCGGGCGCTCTACGCCTGCGACGAGCCTGCGGGCTTCGTGACGGCGTGCGCGCTGGTGCGGCCCGGGAGGAGCATTCACGGCCTCGAGGTCGGCTCGGTGGTGAAGAAGCTCAAGGACAAGGGCTTCGCCAGGACCGTGAACCGGGCTGATGTGTATCGCGGCGCGGAGGAGCTGGGGATCCCGCTGGAAGAGCATCTCGCCTTCGTGATCCAGGCCCTCACGGCCGCTGCTCCCCGCCTGGGTCTCGGGGGCGCCCCGCAGTAGCCCACCCGTGGCCGGATCTTCGCGCGTGATCCGGACGATCCTCCACGTGGACATGGACGCGTTCTATGCGTCCGTCGAGCAGCGCGACCGCCCCGAGCTCCTGGGGCGGCCCGTCATCGTGGGCGCCTCGCCCGGAGGACGGGGGGTGGTCTCGGCCGCCTCCTACGAGGCGCGCCGCTTCGGGGTGCACTCGGCCATGCCGATCGGGCGCGCGGCCCGCCTGTGTCCCGAGGCCGCCTTCCTGCCCGTGCACCGTGACAAGTACGCCCGCGTCTCGGGCGAGATCATGGCGATCCTGGCCGATTTCACGCCGCTCTTCGAACCGCTCTCCATCGACGAGGCCTTTCTTGACGTGACGGCGAGCCGCGGGCTCTTCGGGCCCGGCGAGGCCATCGCCGCGGAGATCAGGCGGCGGATCAGGGAGGAGATCTGCCTGACGGCGTCGGTGGGGGTGGCGTCGAACAAGTTCGTGGCCAAGGTGGCCTCCGACCTGCGCAAGCCCGACGGACTCGTGGTGGTCCATCCCGGCCACGAGGCCGAGTTCCTGGCCCCGCTCCCGATTTCCCGCCTCTGGGGCGTCGGACGCGTGACCGAGCGGGCGCTCGAGGCCATGGGGATCCGGACGATCGGCCAGCTCGCCGAGGTACCGGCAGACCGGCTCGCGGCACGCTTCGGAGCGGGCGGCGCCATGCTCGCCGAGCTGGCGCGTGGGTGCGACGACCGGCCCGTGCAGCCCTTCGCCCCGCCCAGGTCCATGGGTGCCGAGGAGACCTTCGACGCCGACCATCTCGACCTGGCGCTGCTGCACGTCACGCTCCGCCAGCAGGCCGAGCGTGTGGCCCGCGAGCTCCGGGCCGAGGGGTATGC
>JACOVB010000254.1 GCA_016177555.1 Candidatus Rokuibacteriota bacterium | reverse complement strand
GTACACGCATGCGGCGATCTGGTCGGTCATGGCCTTCGCGGCGCTCGGTGATGGCGACAAGGCTGGCGAGCTGTTCGCGCTCGTGAACCCCATCAATCACACCCGCACGCGGGCCGGCGTCGACCGCTACAAGGTCGAGCCCTACGTCGTCGCGGCCGACGTGTACGGCGCGCCCCCGCACGTCGGCCGCGGGGGCTGGACCTGGTACACGGGGTCAGCGGGGTGGATGTATCGGACCGGGCTCGAATGGATACTCGGGTTCCGGCTGCGAGGCACCCGCCTCGTCGTCGACCCCTGTATCCCGCGTACGTGGGAAGGCTTCACGGTGGCGTTCCGCTATCACTCCGCGCGGTACGATATCGTCGTCGAGAACCCCCGCGGCGTGACCCGGGGAGTGTCGTCCGTGGCGGTCGATGGGGTGCGCCTCGACGGCCTCGACGGCCTGGGGGGCATCCCGCTCGCTGACGACCGCAAGACCCACCGGGTGCGAATCATCCTCGGCTGAGCGGGCTCTCAGGAGCCCCGGCGGAACGAGGTGGCCTGAAACGACGGATCACACATGATATCCCGATCCACATCGCCGCGATCAACACGCACATGTGTCAGCTGGCCGGGGAAGCGTGCGACGGGATCCGGCCGCACCCGATCACGACGCGCAAGTTCATCACGGAGGCCATGCTGCCGAATGCGGCGCTGGGGGCGAAGCGGGCAGGCCGTCGGCTCGAGCAGCTCGAGGTCGCCATCAGCCCTCTCGTCGCCGTCGGGGAGGACGACGCCGAGTTGGGCGAGCGGGTGCGGGACGTCCGCGCGCGCATCGCCTTCTATGCCTCGACGCGGACGTACCGGCCGGTGTTCGACGCCCACGGGTGGGGTGGCCTGGTCGATCGCCTTCACGGTCTCTCGACGCAGCAGCGATGGGAGGAGATGCCCGGGCACATCCCCGACGAGGTGATCGAGACGATCGCCGTCGTGGGCACCTATCGGAACGTCGCCCGGAAGATCCTCGAGCGATACGGGGACTTCGCGACGCGGATCGAGTTCAGCCTGCCGGTGCGCAGGCCCGGCGATGCGGAGCGCCTTCGGGGGGTGATCCGGGAGCTGCAGGGAAGTGGCGGCTGATCGGCGCCGGGATCCGGCTCGGTCAGTCGGCCTTCCTGTACTGTTCCTGCAGCACCCGCTTGAGGGTCTTCCCCGCCACGTTCCGCGGGAAATCGTCGACGATCATCACGTCACTCACCCGCTGGAACTTCGCCCCCACCCGCGCGTTGACCCATGCCACCAGCTCGCTGGCCGACACCGCAGCCGGTGAGCGAAGCACGACCGCGGCCACCGGGGTCTCCCCCCACCTCGGGTCCTGCACGCCGAACACCGCGGTCTCCCGCACCGCCGGGTGCTGGACGACGACCTCCTCGATGTCGCGCGGATAGACGTTCACGCCGCCCGAGATGATCATGTCCTTCTTGCGATCCACGAGGTAGAGATAGCCGTCCTCGTCCACGTAGCCGAGATCGCCGGAGTGGAGCCAGCCACCGACGACGGCCTTGGCGGTCAGGTCGGGGCGCTTGTAGTAGCCGGCCATCATCATCGGCCCGCGGCCGCAGATCTCGCCGACCTGGCCGGGTGGCACGTCGCGGCCGCCGTCGTCGAGGATGCGCATCTCGTAGAACGCCAGCGGGACGCCCACGGAGCCCATCTTGCGGACGGCGTCAGTCTTGTCGAGCACGGTCACGAAGCCCTCGGTGAGGCCGTAAAGCTCGTAGAAGCGCCCGGGCAACGCGTCGTTCAAGCGCTGCTTGTGCTCGACGTGCAGGGGCGCGCCGACGGTCAGCAGCATCTCGAGCGACTCGAGGCGCTGTGGCGCGAAGCCGGGGCTGTTGAGCACCCCGACGATCTGCGAGGGCACCATGACAATGTGCGTGACACGGCTCCGCTCGATCTCCGCGATGACCGCGTCGGCGTCGAAGGCCTTGTGCAGGATGTAGGTGGCGCCCAGCATGAGCCACGGCATGAGGTCGATGAAGGCGCCGTTGAAGACGAGCGAGCCCGCGTGCAGGACCACGCTCTCCGGCGTCATGCGGCACGTGGAGGCGAGGAGCGTGCAGTACCCCGCGCGTACGTCGTGCGTGTGCACGATGCCCTTGGGCTCGCCGGTGGTGCCGCTCGAGTAGATGATATTGTACGGGTCGCTGCCGGTGATGCTCGCGTCGGGCGGCTCACTCTCCGGGGCCTCTGCCACCAGCGTCGCGTACGAGCGGAATCCCGGCTGCTCGCCGTCCACCAGGACGTACCGCTCGTCGCGGATCGCCGGAAGCTCGCCGCGCAGGCCGTCGAGCGTGCCGGCGAACGCGCGGGTGGTCACGACCATGACCGCGTCGGAGTTCTGGAGCAGCGACACGAGCCCGCGCTCCTGGAGCAGCGGGCTCAGCGGCACGGCGACGACGCCGGTCTTGGTCGCGGCCAGGTAGATCTCGAGCTGCTCGAGGCGGTTGGGCAGCACCGTGGCGAGGGTGTCGCCCTTGCGCAGCCCCGCCGCGAGGAGCGCGTTGGCCAGGCGGTTCACGCGCGCGTCGAGCTGGCGGAAGGTCAGGCGGTCGTCGCCGCACACCAGGGCGAGGTGGTCGGGGCGGCAGCGGGCGTGCTTCGGGAGCAGAGTTCCGAGGTTCATGACCCGGGATTATAGCGGAGGATCATGGGCGCCATACGCCGAATGCAGTGGACTGGGCGCACCCGGCATTCTATCCTGCTCCGCGTCGGGAGTCGATTCGGGGGGCGCGTGCGCCTCGGCTGGCGGTGGACCCGTGGCTGGAGGGTGGGACGCGCGGCGCAGGATCAGCGCGCGAGAGGAGGGGGAACCGATGGATCGGGCCGGCATCGAGCTGAATGGCACGCGGTACCGCTGGCCGTCTCGCCCGGTCGTCGTGGTATGCATCGACGGGGGCGACCCGGCCTACTTCGAGCGGGGCGTGGCGGACGGCATCGTCCCCAACGTGGAGCGGTTCATGACGACCGGATTCGGCGCCGTCGCCGACGGCGACGTCCCGAGCTTCACCTGCCCGAACAACATGTCGATCGCCACCGGCAGTCCTCCGGCGGTCCACGGCATCTCCGGCAATTTCTACCTCGACCGGGACACCGGCGAGGCGGTTGTCATGACCGGCCCGGAGCTCATCCGCTCGCGGACCGTCATGGCCGAGTTCTCGCGCCACGGCGCCACGGTCGTGTCCATCACGGCCAAGGACAAGCTGCGCCAGCAGCTCGGCAAGGACATGGATCTCGCCGGGGGAAGCGTCAACTTCTCGGCGGAATTCGCGGGGCGGTGCACGCTGGAGGAGACGGGCATCGAGAACGCGCTCGCGCTGGTCGGCCTGCCCCAGCCCCACATGTACTCGCCCGAGCTGTCCCTGTTCGTGCTCGAGGCGGGAATCACGCTCCTGGAGCAGCGGCGGCCTGACATCCTGTACCTGTCGCTCACGGACTACATCCAGCACAAGTACGCGCCGGGCGAGAGCGAGGCCGATCGCTACTACCGGAACCTCGATGCCACGTTCGGACGGCTCGACGCGCTCGGGGCCGTGGTGGCGCTGACGGCCGACCACGGCATGAGCGACAAGTCCCACCCGGACGGCTCGCCGAAGGTCATCTGGCTCCAGGACCTCCTCGACGCGCGGTTCGGCAAGGGCTCGAGCACGGTGATCTGCCCCATCACCGACCGCTTCGTCGCCCACCACGGCGCGCTCGGTGGGTTCGTGCGCGTCTACTGTCACGGCAGCCTGGCGCCGGAGGATGTGATGCGCATCGTCCGGGCCCTGCCCGGAGTGGAAGCCGTATACGACAAGCCGACCGCCGCCCGGGTCTTCGAGCTTCCCCTGGACCGAGAGGGCGACGTGGTGGTCGTGGGCCGGACCGACACGTGCATCGGCGCGGCCGAGGCCGACCACGACCTGTCCGGCCT
>JACOVB010000253.1 GCA_016177555.1 Candidatus Rokuibacteriota bacterium | reverse complement strand
TGGTCGAGCGCATCGGCATGTGGGCGTTCGATCGCCGGACGAGCGCGGAGGTCGCAGCGGGCCGCGCCTCGTTCCTCGCGGCGAACGCATCGATGCGGGAGTGGCCCGGCACGATGCGGCTGATCACCCTCGACGCCTCGGGCCTGCCGGGGACGTGGCGGGCCATGCTGAAGGACCTCGGGATCGCTCTCCAGCGCGCCCGGCTCCACGGCTTCGCCGAGCGCGAGGTGCAGGACGCGCGCGTGGCGCTCCTGGCCGATGCGGAGGAGGGCGTGCGGCGGGAGGCGACGCGCCCGGCGCGGGAGGTGCTGCGCCAGCTCCACGGGGATGTCACCCGCGGGAGCCGACCGATGTCGGCCGCCCAGACGCTCGCGCTCCTCCAGCGCCTGCTGCCCGGCATCACGGCCCGCGAGGTCTCGAACGCCTTCGCCACCGCCTTCGACCCGAGCCGCGCCCTCTTCGTCGCCGAGCTTCCCGCGAGCGACGGCGTGGCGAGCGAGGCCCAGTTCCTGGCGCTCGGCAGGGCCGCCGTCGCCGTCACACCCGGCAAGCCGGTCGACGGGACGCGGGCGACGACGCTCCTGGCGGCCCCGCCTCGCGACGGCGCCGTGGTGGAGAGCGTGCCGCACGCGGCGAGCGGCGTGACGTCACTGTGGCTCGACAACGGCCTGCGCGTGCACCATCGCCACATGGATCAGCGCAAGAACGAGGCGAGCGTCGCGATCACGCTGGCCGGGGGGCCGATCCAGGAGACGGCGGCGAACCGCGGGATCACCGAGGCCGCGCTGCGCGCCTGGGACCGCCCGGCGACGAGCAGGCTGTCGAGCACCCAGATCCGGGACCTGATGACGGGAGCGAAGGTGCGCGTGCAGGGCGCGGCGACCGGCGACACCGTGACGCTGGCGGTCTCCGGCGATGCCGCCGAGCTCGAGCGCGGGCTCCAGCTGGCCTATCTGCTGCTCACCGATCCGCTCATCGAACAGCCGGCCCTCGAGCAGTGGAGGGATGCGGAGGCGCAGCGGATCACCCAGCGAAAGACCCAGCCGATGCAGGTGCTGGTGGATACGAGCGCGGCGGCCATCTATCCGCGAGACGAGGTCCGGCCGAAGTCGCTGACCGTCGAGCAGGTGCGCGCGATCACCCGCCCGGACGCGCAGGCGTGGCTCCGGCGCCTCATCACGGAGGCGCCCATCGAGGTGGCCGTGGTCGGCGACGTCGACCGCGAGACGGCCACGCGCCTCGTGGCGCGGTACCTTGGCGCGCTGCCCGCGCGGCCGCGCATCGGAGACAAGACGCTCGCCGATCTCCGCACCATGGGCCGCCCGCAAGGGCCGATCAGCGTCGGCGAGTCGGTCCAGGTGCTCTCGCCCCAGGCCGCCGTCCTCGCCGGCTTTTTTGGGGCCGACCTCCGCGACGTGCGCGACACGCGGCTGCTCAGCCTGGCTGCGCGCGTGCTGACCACGCGCATGACGAAGACCCTCCGCGAGGACAAGCAGCTCGTCTACAGCATCGGCGCGTCCTCCGAGCCGGGCGTGGTCTATCCGGGGTTCGGGCTCTTCGCGGCGATCGCCCCGACTGACGCCGGCAAGGCGCCGGCGCTGGCGGCGGCGGTGGAAGAGATGTATGCCGAGTTCGCCAAGGACGGGCCGACGCCCGACGAGCTGGCCGTGGCCAAGAAGCAGACGGCGAACTTCCTCGACGAGACGCTCAAGACGCCGAATTTCTGGCTGAGCAGGCTCTCGACGCTCGACTACCGCGGGCTGGGCCTCGACGATCTCCTCGACGCCCCGGCCCAGTACCAGCGCTTCACCGCCCAGGAGGTCCAGGACGCCGTCGGCCGCCATAACCGGCCTGACGCCCGCTTCCGCTTCGTCATCACCCCGCGCTCCTGAGGGGACTCTGAGGACACCATGTACGAGGTCTATGCGCTCAAGTACTCGGAACGGGACACGACGAAGTGCCAGTTCTTCTACCGCGAGGCGTCGCACGAGAAGCTCACCCTCCACTACTTCGTCTGGCTGATCCTGGGGGGCCCGCAGCCGGTCCTCGTGGACACCGGCTTCCTGGACGACGAAGCCACATCACGCGGCATGCGCAACTACGTCACCCCGGCGTCGATGGTCGAGCGCGCGGGGGTGAAGGCCGCCGACGTGCCGATCTCGCTCATCACGCACCTCCACTATGACCACTGGGCGGGCCACAGCCTCTTCCCCAACGCGGAGTTCTGGATCCAGCAGGAAGAAGCCGCGTTCTGGACGGGAAAATACGGCGGGACGCCGGCCTTTCGGGGGTCGGCCAACGTGAATGCGCTGGCCGGGCTCGTGACGCTGAACTACGCCAACCGCGTCCGGTTCCTCGACGGCGACCGAGAGGTGTTCCCCGGGCTGCGCGTGCACAGGGTCGGCGGCCACACCGCGGGGCTGCAGCTGGTCAGCGTCGAGACCAAGCGCGGCACGGTTGTCCTCACCTCGGATGCCTCGCACTTCTACCACAACGTGGAGACGCGCCAGCCCGTGCAGATCATCACCAACCTGCCCGAGATGCTGGAGGCCTTCGAGACCATCCACGCGCTGGCCGGGAAGGAGAAGCTGATCGTCGCGGGCCACGACCCGCTGGTCGCCGACCGCTTTCACCAGGTCGAGCCCGGCATCATCAAGATCGCCTGAACGCCAACCGAGGAGCCAAGACATGGCCACGCCCGCGGCCGCATCGCCAGCGAGGGAGGAAGTCCGCGGGAGTGTCCCCGAGCTCATGCTGCGGGCCCGATGGAAGAGCGCGCTCAGCAGGACGTGCTCGCCGATGTAGGCCAGGATCAGGTTCGTCGAGATGGGCGCGATGAGCGAGAGCCGGCTCTCGCGCCACTTGCGCTCCACGTCGTACTCGCGCGCGTAGCCGAAGCCGCCGTGGGTCTGCATGCACGCCTCGCCTGCGTGCCAGGCCGCCTCGGCGGCCAGGAGCCGGGCGATGTTGGCGTCCTCCCCGCAGGGCCGCCCGGTGAGGATGATCTCCCTGGCGCGCCGCGCGCCGACCGCGCGCGGCAGGTTCCGGGTCCCGCTGCCGCCCGGCATGATGCCGATGGTGACCTGGGCAGGCTCATGCGTTCCGGTCCGCCGCGCCGCTGGACAGGATCTGCGTGTGCTCACCGAGCGCGGGGGGCGCTCGCCGCGGCCGGGGGCGCTCGCCGTCGAAGCTCACCGGCAGGCCGAGCAGCCGCATCTGGCCGCGGGGCATCGGCTGCACGAGGTCGAGCGCGCGGGTCTGCTCGTGCTCGAGCATCTGCCGCACGTCCTGCACGGGCGCGC
>JACOVB010000252.1 GCA_016177555.1 Candidatus Rokuibacteriota bacterium | reverse complement strand
GCCCACGCTGGAGGGAAAGACGGTCCGGCTCGCCGAATTCCGGGGGAAGGTTGTCTTCCTCAACTTCTGGGCGACGTGGTGTCCGGCGTGTCGAGAGGAGATGCCGTCGATGGAGCGGCTCCACCGGGAGTTCAAGGACCGGGGCCTCGTGGTTCTGGCCGTGGATCTCGAGGAGAGCGGTGACGCGGTGGCGAAGTTCATGAAAGAGTTCGGGCTCACGTTTCCGGCGCTCCTCGATCGCGACGGCAGGGTCCGTGACAGCTACGCGGTCCGATTCATCCCGACGACCTATCTCGTCGGGAAAGACGGAGAGCTGCTCGGTCGGGTCATTGGCCCCAAGGACTGGGCGAGCGATCCAGCCCGACGGCTCGTCGCCTGGCTGCTGGACCCGGCCGCGGCGCCGCCGCTCGCCGGAGTCCAAAGTCAGGCGAAGCCCACCGGTGCGGAGAAGGCCGTCGCGGAGTTCCTGGAACGTCACTGGCGCGTGCCCATCCCGGCGCAGGGGAAGCCACCCGGGAGGTTCACGGCGCTGGAGGCATCCCTGGACCCGCAGAGCTGCGGGACGTGCCACCCGGCGCAATACGCCGACTGGGAGACGAGCCTCCACGCCAAGGCCATGGGCCCCGGGCTCATGGGGCAGCTCGTCGACATGATGCGCTCGGACCCGGCCTCGGCCCTCGACTGCCAGCGCTGTCACAGTCCCCTTGCCGAGCAGCAGGAGAAGGTGCAGCGGACCCGCAGCGACGGCGACCCGGTGTTCGTTCCGAATTCCGTCTTCGACCGCTCGCTTCAGCGCAAGGGGCTCGTCTGTGCGGCCTGCCACGTCAGGAAGTGGGAGCGGTTCGGGCCTCCGAGGCGCGACGGCAGCCCCGAGTCCGGCGGCCCCCGCGACCGGCTCCCCCACAACGGCGTCACGCGGACGCCGGCGTTCCTCCGCTCTGAGTTCTGCCAGGGCTGCCACCAGTTCCCCGCGGACGGCTTCGCGCTGAACGGGAAGCTCCTCGAGAACACCTACGAGGAGTGGAAGGCGAGCCCGTATGCGCGCGATGGCGTTCAGTGCCAGGACTGCCACATGCCGGACCGGCGCCATCTCTGGCGGGGGATCCACGACCCGGAGATGGTGAAGAACGGCGTGACCATCGACCTGAAGACGAGTCGCGAGGGCGACCGCGTCCGGGCGACGCTCGCCATCACGAACAGCGGCGCGGGCCATTACTTCCCGACCTACCTCACGCCCAAGGTCTTCCTGAGAATGGACCTCGTGGACGCGGAACGACGGCCGGTACAGGGCACCCTCAGAGAAGCGGTCATCGGACGCGATGTGCCGCTCGACCTCTCCCGCGAGCTGTACGACACGCGGCTCGCGCCCAAGGCGAGCTTCACCATGAAAGAGTCCTGGAGGGTCGGCCACCCGGGGCTCAGGGTCCGGGCCCGGGTCGTCGTCGAGCCCGATCACTTCTACGCCCGCTTCTTCGAGGCCTCGGTGCGGCAGGCCGAGCGAGGGAAGGCCCAGCTCCGCGAAGCGCTCCGCCAGGCGCGCCGGTCGCCCTTCACGATCTTCTCGCGGGAGGTCCCGCTGTGATGCGCGCCGTCCGTCGTCTCACACCGGTGCCTCTCGCCACACTGCTGTCCGTCGGCGCCCCCGCGAAGGCCACCCATGCGGTAGGAGGACCCGACGTGGACAACTGTCTGCTCAGCCGTCGAACAGTTCTCCGGATGGCGTTTCTCGGAGCCGGGGTTGTCCCTCTCTACCCGGCGCTCACGTTCGCGCAGGGCCGGGAGCGCCAGCATCAGCCGAAGCTCGAGCTGCCGCTCCTCGCCGAGAATCCGACGGCGGTGCCGGTCCGGGTCTCGGTGGACCATCCCATGGAACCCGACCACTTCATCAGGTCCATCGAGATCGTCCTCGACAAGGACCCCGTCCCGCACAAGGGGACGTACCGCTTCACGCCAGCGAACGGCCAGGCGTGGGTGGCATTCCCCATGCGGTCCGGGGCCGGAGGAGTCGTGAGGGCCAGCGCGGAGTGCAGTCAGCACGGGCGCTTCGTGGCGACCCGCGAGATACGGGTTGCGAGCGACGGGTGCGCCACGCTTCCGGACACGATCGACAAGGACCGACCTGGCAACCCACGGCTCCGGTTGGCCGGGCCACCGAGGCTCGGCAGGGTCATCGAGGTCCGGACCAAGATCGACCATGATTCCGATACCGGGCTGAGCCTGAGAGGCGCGACCTACGTGCGCGAGCGCCCGGAGTTCTTCATCAGGCAGATCCGCGTGTATTTCGAGCGGGAGCTGATCAGCGAATTCCGGCTCACGCCGGCGGTCAGTCCAAACCCACTGATCAGGTTTCCTCTCAAGTTGACTCGCGCGGGCACGCTCCGGGTGGTGTTCGTCAACAACGAGGGGCGGCAGTGGGAGGTCGCGGAAGCGATCCACCCTGGGGGATAAGCGAAAGGAGATGTGATGGGGCGAAAGGCACGACGGAAGCTCGAGCGACGGGAGCAGGGCGGGTCTCCGGCCCGTTCGTCGGGAAGGGGCCGGAGGAGAATCTGGATTGTCGGGACGCTCCTGGGCCTGGTCGCGATCGTCGCCGGAGTGGGGACCTGGGTCTTGGACGGAGCTCGCGCGACGGCGGAGCCGGCACCGAAATTTAATCTTCCGGCCTCCACGGGCCACGTGATCACGCTCGACGACTTCCTCGGCAAGCAGCAGGTCGTTCTGCTCTTCTACATGGTCGCCACCTGAGATAACTGCCGAAGGCAGCTCGGGAAGCTGCAGCCAAGGATCGGTGAGCTGACGGCGGAAGGGGCCGCGGTGCTGGGGATCAGCATCGACATGCCGGACGCGGCGGCCCGCCTGGCCAAGGACCTGAACTTGCCCTTCGCGATCCTCTCAGACCCTCGGATGGAGGTCATCCGGGCCTACGGGATGAAAGGGGAAGGCATGGACATGGCCGACATGGGCTACGTCGTGATCGACAAGCAGGGCCGCATCCGGGCGCGGCAGATCGACCGCCGGTTCGGCGAGAACGTCGCGACGATCGTCCGCGCGCTCCGTCAAGCGAAGGAGCACACGTGAGATGAAGGCTTCCGTACGAGGAGGAGAACAGTGCGCTCGCTCGAGCGAACGACCGTCGCCCTCGAGAACCAGGACGGACAGCTCCGCGTTCGCCGCAGTGTGCTGGCCTCGCTGCTCGCCGGGGCCGGTGCAGTC
>JACOVB010000238.1 GCA_016177555.1 Candidatus Rokuibacteriota bacterium | reverse complement strand
TGTCGTCCAGGGTCACTGTGGCCAGCGCCATGACGCTGCCCTCCTCTAGCAGGCTACTGAAAAAGGCCCATCTGCGGAGGTACGGCGCCCTCGGCCGCACGCTCAACGTACAGCGAGTACGCCTCGCGTGCGGCCGTCAGGCGCCGCCTCGCATCTGGACCTTTTTGAGCAGCCTGCAAGGCTCCTCCGCATCGGGCTAGATGGCCACCAGGGGGTGGCCGAACCCCATCTCGCGCCGCAGGACGGTGACGATCTCGCCGTGGGTGGCCCCTGCGTCGGCGGCCTCCACCGTCCTGGCGAACACGTTCTCGCGGGCGTCGGTGGCGGCGGCCGCCAGCGCGCCCAGCGCCTTCTCGACCGCGGCGCTGGACCGGGCGGCCTTGAAGGCCCGGAGGCGCGCCAGCTGCGCCTCCACCACGGCCGGGGCCGGCCGCTCGAGCGCCGGGCGCGCGCCCGGCGGCTCCTCCGCCCGGTAGGCATTGACCCCGACGATCTTCTCCTCGCCGCGCTCCACCCGGAGCTGGAAGGCCGCCGCCGACTCCCCGATGGCCTGCTGCACGAGGCCCCGCTCCACTGCCGCGTACATGCCCCCAGCCGCGTCCACCTGCGCGATGATCTGCTCGATCTCCTCCTGCATCCGGTCCGTCAGGGCCTCCACGTAGTAGGCGCCGCCCAGCGGGTCGATCACATCCCCAAGGTGCGCCTCCTCGCGGAGGATGTTCTGGGTGTTCAAGGCGATGCGTGCCGCCTCGGCGGTGGGCGTGCTGATGGCCTCGTCGTAGGCGTCGGTGTGCATGGACTGCAGCCCACCGAAGATCCCCGCCATGGCCTGGACGGCCACCCGGACGATGTTGTTGAGCGGCTGCTGCCGCGTGAGGTCGGTGCCGGAGGTCTGGGCGTGGAACTTGAAGCGCCAGGAGCGCGGGTCCTTGGCCCCGAGCCGCTCCCGCGCGATGCGGGCCCATAGCCGCCGCCCGGCCCGGAACTTGGCCACCTCCTCGAAGACGCTGATGGAGATGTCGAAGAAGAAGGTGAAGCGCGGCAGGAAGCTGTCGGGCGCCAGGCCGCGGGCGATGCAGTCGCCGGCGTGCTGGATCGCGGTGCAGAGCGTGAAGGCCATGGCCTGGGCCGGCGTCGCCCCCGCCTGCTGCATGTGCTGGCCGACCACCGACAGGGGGTTCCAGCCCGGGACGAAGCGGTTCATGAACTCGATGTGGTCGCCGAGGATACGCCGCGAGCCCGGCAGCGCGATCGTGAAGAACATGTGGTTGGCGACGAAGTGAGAGATGTAGTCGCTCTGGTTGGATGTCCCGGTGATCCTCTCCCAGTCCGTTCCCTGGCGCCGCGCCACCCCGAGCAAGAATGCCGCCAGCGTGAAGGGCAGCGCGTCGTTGAGCGCCACGGAGACCCGGTCCATGGGCACCCCGCGCAGGCAAAGCGCCATGTCCTCCACCGTGTTGATGATGGTGCCGCAGGTGCCCAGCAGGAGCGGGTCCACCTCGTCGGCGTCGTGCCCCCGGTAGACGGAGTTGCAGGGGATGAGGCTGATGGCCGTCGCTCCCGCGTCGAGAAGCTGGCGCAGGCGCGCGTTGTAGTCCTCGGGGGCGCCGAGCCCGATCAGCTGGCGCTGGCTCCAGGAGCGGCCCCGGTACATCGTGGGATAAATGCCCCGGGTGTGGGGGGGCTGGCCGGGGAAGCCGAGGGCCTCCAGGTACGGAACGCCGGCCCGGTCGCGCGGCGTGTACAGGGGCTTGATCTCGAGCCCGGAGCGGTTGCGGACGGGCAAGTCACGGCCGATCTGGGCGGCGTACTCCTCCCGCCAGCGGACCTCCGCCGCGGCGAGGTCGGACGGCGCCTGGTCCGGGGACGGTGTGTCCATGGCGATCCCCTCAGGCACGGGTGGGGTCGGCGCGGCCGTCGGCGGCGAGGCGGGCGACCACGGCGGCGATCTCCTCCAGCCGGCCGCCGGGGTGGAAAACCCTCGCCACGCCGGCCCGGAGCAACATCACCTCGTCCTCGTCAGGCACGACGCCGCCGACCACGACGCCAATATGCCCCAGCCCTGCCTCCTGCAGCGCCTGCATCAGCTTGGGGACCAGCAAGTGGTCGGTGGCCAGCGAGCTGATGCCAATGACCTCCACGTCCTCCTCGATCGCGAGCTTCACCACGGTGCGGATGTCCTGCCACGGCGGCGTGTAGATGACCTCCATGCCGGCGTCGCGGAGATACCGGGCCACGACGCGGCTGCCGCGGTCGTGGCCGTCGAAGCCGATCTTGGTGATCAGCACCCGCGCGGCGCCCGCGGACCCGCGCCCGATCACGCCCGGCGCACGGGCGGCCGCTCGAGGGAGCGGCGCAGCAGGTCCAGGAACTGCCGCGCGATGCGGCTCGGCGGGTCGCCCCCGGGCCGGAACCAGTTCTGGGACCAGTTCAGCGCGCCCAGCAGCATCAGCCGCAGGTAGCGGCGGTCGGTGCCGGGGGGCAGCCGGAGCGGAGCGAGCAGGTCGCTGAAGAGCCGCTCGTAGCCATCGCGCAGGCCGATCAGGCGCCGGGCGACCTTGGGCACGTCGCTCGGACGCACGCGCACCACCACCTGGGCGTAGTCGCTGCTGTTCAGCAGGACATCGAGGTGGGCGACGCAGGCCGCCTCGAGCCGCCGCCACGGGTCGCGCTTCCCGCCGATGGCCGCCGTCACTGCCTCGCCGATCCGCCGCACGCCCTCCTCGTAGACCGCGAGGAGCAGCTCCTCCTTCGAGGCGAAATGGCAGTAGAGCGAGCCCGGCAGCATGCCCACGGCGGCCGCGATGTCGCGGGCGGAGGTCG
>JACOVB010000237.1 GCA_016177555.1 Candidatus Rokuibacteriota bacterium | reverse complement strand
GCTCGCCGAGCTGAAGGAGCAGGACAAGACCATCATCCTCGTCTCCCACAACCTGACCAATATCACCGAGCATTCGAAAACGGTGGCCTGGCTCGATCAGGGGGCGGTGCGCCTGATCGGCGAGCCCGAGACCGTCGTGAACGCCTACCTCGAGCACGTGACGGCCGGCATGGCCGCGGCCGCGGCCGGGAGCGGCTTGACGCCGGATGCCGGCCGGATGATCTCTATCCTGAATGTGGCGACCAGCAGCGCCGGCGAGCTGCCGCGGACCGCGTTCGACCGTGGCGACACCGTGCTCGTCGACATCACCTACTCCGCGGCGACGTCAGTCCCCGGCGCGGTGTTCGGCGTGTCCATCCAGGACGTCCACGGTTACCCGCTGGGGGGGGTCGTCACGGACCCGGACTCCATCAAGATCGCGGCCCCCGTGGAGCGCGCGGTGCTGCGGCTGACGCTCGACCCGCTCCTCTTCAACCGCGGCACCTATACGCTCTCCGTTCACGTCCAGGATCCGCGCCTCAAGAAGTACTACGACCTGAGGCGGCGGGCGGCCCGGATCACCGTCGACGGCCATCGCGCCTCGGGGCGCGACTCCACCGGATACATCCACTACCCCCACCAGTGGGAGCAACTGCGATGAGCCGGTCTGCGCTCCAAAGGACGCTGCTGGGCGCCGCGCTCATGGTCGGCCTCTGGGCCTCCCTCGCCCAGGCGCAGCCCCGCAACACGGCCCTCATCAGGCGGCAGCTCGAGACCAGCCTGACCCTGCAGATCGAGGCCGTGAACGCGTTGGACGAGGCCGGTCGCGCGGAGAGGCTGACGTATGACGCGTACGTCCAGATGCGTGCCGCTCACGGGCACATGACGATCAATGACTCCAACGCCAAGTACCCGGACCCCCTGTTCCCCCTGGCGAACCGGCGAATCGAGCAGGCGCGCGGGCGACTCCTGGCCGCGCACGAGGTCCTGAAGGCCAGGACAACGTCGAATGCTTCCGGCAACGCCATCGACATCGCCAGGAACCACCTGACCGAGGCGATCCGGATGACCCGGCTCATCCTGGCCACCACCTTCTGACATGTGCGGGATCGCGGGGATCGCGGACATCAGCGGCGCGCCGGTCGACCCGGCGCTGCTCCAGGCCATGACCCGGGTACAGGCCCACCGGGGACCTGACGGGGAGGGGTTCGTCCATCGCGGGGCGGCGGGGCTCGGCCATCGCCGGCTGGCGATCATCGACCTGGCCACGGGGGATCAGCCCATGGCCAATGACGACGGGTCCGTGTGGATCGCGTTCAACGGCGAGATCTACAACTACCGGGAGATCCGCGCCGATCTCCAGGCTCGCGGGTTGCGCTTCCGCACCACCTCGGACACGGAAGCGATCCTGCGCGCCTACGAGGCCGACGGGCCCGCGTGCGTGCACAGGCTCCGCGGCATGTTCGCCTTCGCGATCCTCGACGAGCGCGCCCGTCGCGTGTTCCTCGCGCGCGACCGGGCCGGGATCAAGCCGCTCGTCTACGCCTGGGACGGCCACCGCCTGCTCTTCGCCTCGGAGCTCAAGGGCATCCTGGAGGATCCGAGCGTCTCCCGGGACCTGGATCTGGACGCGCTCGGCGACTACTTCACCCACCACTACATCCCGGCGCCACGGACCATCTTCCGGGCCATCCGGAAACTCCCTCCGGCCTCCACCCTCATGCTGTCCCTGGATGGGGGCGAGCCGGTCGTCTCGCGCTACTGGAGGCTCCGCTTCGCTCCCGACGACGCGGTCGCCGAGCAGGAGTGGATCCAGCGGCTCCGCGCCCACCTGGCGGATGCCGTCGAGAGCCACATGGTGAGCGACGTGCCCATCGGCGCCTTCCTGAGCGGCGGCATGGACTCGAGCACGGTGGCCGCGCTCCTGGCCCGGGCCTCGTCGCGGCCCATCCGGACCTTCTCCATCGGCTTCGACGAGGCCGACTTCGACGAGCTCGCCTTCGCCCGCCAGCTCGCCGCGCGCTACGGCACCGACCACTACGAGATGGTCGTCAAGCCCAACGCGCTGGACGTGCTCCCCCGGCTGGCGTGGCAGCTCGACGAGCCCTTCGCGGACTCCTCCACCGTCCCGACCTACTACGTGTCGAAGATCACCCGCGAGCATGTGACCGTCGCCCTGTCGGGAGACGGAGGGGATGAGAGCTTCGCGGGCTACCGGCGCTACGCCCGCGCCCAGGCCCTCCACGAGCGGATGGATGGCGGGCTCTTCGCCGGCGCCCGCCCGGCCCTCAGGCTGCTCTCCCGGCTCATGCCCGCCGGCGTCCGGGGGCAGGGCTACGCCGGGCTCCTGGGCGCCGGCCCCATCGACCGGTACTTCCGCCTCATCACCTATCAGCGGCGAGAGACGCTGCGCCGGCTCCTCGCCGACGACTTGGCCGCGGTGGCCGATGCCGCCACGGATCCGTCTGGCTTCCGGCGGCTCGCCGACGACAGCGGCGCCGGGGACTACGTCTCCGCGCTCCAGTACATCGACGTGGAGACCTACCTGCCCGACGACATCCTGACCAAGGTCGATCGGGCGAGCATGCTGGTGTCACTGGAGTCGCGCGTTCCGCTGCTGGACCACAGGTTCATGGAGTTCGTGGCGACGATCCCGCTCTCCCTCAAGCTGCGGCACGGCGCGGGCAAGTACATTCTCAAGCAGGCCATGGCCGACCTCCTGCCCCCCGACATCGTGAGCCGGCGAAAGATGGGCTTCGGGGTACCGCTGGCCTCGTGGTTCAGACACGAGCTCCGGGACATGACCCGCGACCTCCTCCTCTCCCCGCGGGCTCGCCAGCGCGGCCTCGTCCGGCCGGCGGCCGTCGAGGAGCTCCTGCGGATCCACGACGAGGGCCGCGACTGCTCGCCCCGGCTGTGGGCCCTGGTCTCCCTGGAGCTGTGGTGCCGCGAGTGGCTGGACCGGCACCCGGCGCGGACGCCCGAGGAGATCCGCTAGCCATGTGCGGTATCGCGGGATTCGTGTTCAGCGACCCCGGGCATCCCGTGGACCGCGAGATCCTCGGCCGGATGACGGCGATCCTCTCCCACCGCGGCCCCGACGCCGACGGCTACCATGTCGGCCCCGGGATCGGGCTCGGCCATCGCCGGCTCAGCATCATCGACCTCCGCACCGGCGACCAGCCCATCTACAACGAGACCCGGTCCGTGGTCGTGGTGTTCAACGGCGAGATCTACAACTACAAGGAGCTGGTCGCCGAGCTCGAGGCGCGGGGCCACCGCTTCACCACGCACTCGGACACGGAGGCCATCGTCCACGCCTACGAGGAGTACGGGGTCCGCTGCGTGGACCGCTTCCGGGGCATGTTCGCCTTTGCGCTCTGGGATGAGCCCCGGCGGCGACTGGTGCTCGCCCGGGACCGCGCCGGCAAGAAGCCGTTGTACTATTACGCCGACCCCGAGCGGCTGGCCTTCGCCTCCGAGATCAAGTCGCTCCGGGAGGACCCGAGCATCAAGCGGCGGTTGAGCCTCGAGGGGCTCAGCGACTACCTGAGCCTCGGGGCGATCCCCGCCCCCGGCACCGTCTTCGAGGACATACAGCAGCTGCCTCCGGCGCATCTCCTCGTGTGGGAGGGCGGGCGCGTCCGGATCGAGGAGTACTGGGATGTCACCTTCGACATCCGCCCGCGCTCAGAGGGAGAGGCCCTGGAAGAGCTGGACGCGCTCATCGACGAGGCGGTACGGCTGCGGATGGTGGCCGACGTTCCCCTGGGGGCCTTCCTCAGTGGCGGCGTGGACTCCTCCGCCATCGTCGCCTCCATGGCGCGCCAGTCGTCGCGGCCCGTCATCACCACCAGCGTGGGGTTCGCGGAGCGGACCCACAACGAGCTCGACCACGCCCGGGCCGTGGCCACGGCCGTGGGCAGCGAGCACCACGAGGTGGTGGTCCGCCCCCGGGCGATGGACGACTTGCCGCGGCTCGTCTGGCACCTGGACCAGCCCTTCGCCGACTCCTCCGTCCTGCCCACCTACTACGTGGCCCGCGCCACGCGCGAGCACGTCACGGTGGCCCTGTCCGGAGACGGCGGCGACGAGCTATTCGCCGGCTATCAGCGGCGCTACGGCATCCACCGCCTCGAGAATCGCCTCCGGACCTTCATCCCGGGACCGGTCCGCCGCGGGCTCCTCGCTCCGCTGGGACGACTCTACCCGCGCTGGGAGCGAATCCCGCGGCCGCTCAGGCTCAAGCTCGTCCTCATGAACCTGGGACGCTCCTTCGAGCGC
>JACOVB010000236.1 GCA_016177555.1 Candidatus Rokuibacteriota bacterium | reverse complement strand
GGGACGGCGCACGTGTTCCAGAACCTCGGCGATGGCACCTTCGCCCACTCGGGCTCGCTCGCCATCCGCCAGGCGGTCGCGGCGGGAACGAACATCACCTTCAAGATCCTCTACAACGGTACCGTGGCCATGACCGGCGGGCAGAGCGCCGCGGGCGCCATGACCGTGCCCGCCCTGACGCGGATGCTGGAGGCCGAGGGTGTCGGGCGCATCCTCGTGCTGGCCGACCGTCCCGACAAGCACCCGCGCCGGGCTCGATGGGCGCCCGCGGTGCAGGTGTGGCACCGCGACCGGCTCGACGAGGCGCAGCGCGCCCTGCGCGATACTCCCGGCGTGACCGTGCTGATCTACGACCAGCACTGCGCGGCCGAGAACCGGCGCCTGCGCAAGCGCGGCCGGATCGAGGATCCCACTCGCCGCGTCTTCATCAATGAGGCCGTCTGCGAAGGCTGCGGCGACTGCGGGGCCAAGTCCAACTGCATGTCGGTGCACCCGGTCGAGACCGAGCTGGGGCGCAAGACCCAGATTCACCAGTCGTCGTGCAACAAGGACTACTCGTGCCTCGAGGGCGACTGCCCCGCCTTCGTCACCGCGGTGCCGCGCGGCGCCCCCGTGTCGAGAGGGCGGAGTCGCGTGGCCATCGATGCCGAGCTGCCCGAGCCCGAACCGCGCGTCCCGCGCGACTGCCATATCGTCATGACGGGAATCGGCGGCACCGGCGTCGTCACGGTCAACCAGATCCTCGGCACGGCCGCCCTGCTCGACGGGCGGTTCGTGCGCGGGCTCGACCAGACCGGCTTGAGCCAAAAAGGCGGCCCGGTGGTGTCGCATCTCAAGATATCGTCGGCGCCGCTCGACATCTCGAACAAGGTCGGCGCCGGGACGGCGGATTGCTACCTGGGCTTCGACCTGCTCGTGGCCACGGCCGCGGGCAATCTCGACCGGGCGCGGCCTGACCGGACAATGGCGGTGATCTCCACCAGCCATGTACCGACAGGCGCCATGGTCAGCTCACCGGAGTTGCATTTTCCCGACACGGGCGGCCTGATCGCCGCCATCAATCGCGTCACCCGCAAGGACGAGAACGTCTTTCTCGATGCGCTCGGGCTCGCGGAAACCCTGGTCGGCGATCACATGATGGCGAACCTGGTCCTTCTGGGCGCGGCGCATCAGGCCGGCGCCATTCCCGTGAGCGCCGCGGCCATCGAGACGGCGATCGCGCTGAACGGCGTGTCGGTCGACGCCAACACCCACGCCTTTCGCGCGGGCCGGCGCGCGGTGGCCGAGCCCGGCTGGATCGAGGGGCTGCGGCCCCGGCGCATCGGTGCGGTGGAGCTGGCGCGCGAGATCCACCCCGCCGCGCGGCAGCACGTCGACGCCGCCGCCGGCGCGGACGGCGAGCTCCGGCGGGTGCTGGAGGTGCGTGTCACCGAGCTCATCGCCTATCAAGACGAGGCGTACGCCCGCCAGTACGCCCAGTTCGTCGGCCGTGTGGCGGCCGCCGAGCGCGCGGGCCGACCGGGCGAGACCCGGCTCAGCGAGGCGGTGGCGCGCTCCCTCTTCACGCTCATGGCCTTCAAGGATGAGTACGAGGTCGCGCGGCTCCACCTCAGGGGCGACATGGCGCGCGCCCTGGAGGCCGAGTACCCCGAGGGGGTGACGCTGCGCTATCTCCTGCACCCGCCCATCCTCCGCGCCCTCGGCCTCCGGCGGAAGATCGCGGCCGGGCGGTGGATCGAGCCGGTGTTTCGCGCGCTCGTCGCCCTTCGCCGCCTGCGGGGCACGGCGCTCGACCCCTTCGGCCATGCCAAGGTGCGCCGCGTCGAGCGCGAGCTGATCGCCGAGTACCGCGGGCTGATCGAGCGCGCGCTGTGCACCCTGGAGGGCGATGGGTACGAGCGCGCGATCACGCTCGCCACTCTCCCTGACGTGGTCCGGGGGTACGAGGACGTCAAGCTCAGGAACGTCGAGCGCTTCCGGACGGCTGTCCGCGCGCTCGGGTTCTGAGACACGCTCGTCGCCAGGCTCCCCGTCACGCGGGATCGATGGATGCCTCGTCGTGCGCGTGGAGCCAGCCGATCGCGGCGAGAGAGCGGTCGCCACCGTCCGCGCTTGGGCGCGCCGCCAGCGCCTCGGCCGGTCACTCGCCGGCTGAACGCTCCGAGCGCCCGCCCGCCAGCGGCGCCACCGCCGCACGGTAGATCGGAATCCCGAGGGGGCACGCGCACTTGCGGCAGCCGGCGCATCGGGCGATGCCGAGCTGAGCCGCTTGCGCCGGCCGATCGGCGCTGTCGCGCGGGTCCCAGTGCAGCTGCGCCAGCTTCACGAAGTGGTACGGGCCGCCGATGTCCTCGCGCCCGGACTCGAAGCTCGGGCAAGCGGCCAGGCAGCTCAGGCACTCGGCGCAACCGGCGAGGCGGGCGTGCTCCGCGGGCACGGACAGCCGCGGCGGCCACTCGCGCAGGCCGCCATCGCGCACGAAGAGATCGAAGCGCTCCAGGAACGGCATGATCCAGCGCCGATCGATCATCAGGTCTCGCGCCACGGGCAGCCTCCGCAGCGGCCGGATCACCATGCCCTTCTTGAGCTGGGTGATACAGGCCAGGCGCGGCTTGCCGTTGACATCCACGGCGCAGAGCCCGCAGTCCCGGTTGCGGCAGCCACAGCGAAACGCGAGGTTGGACTCGAACGTCTCGTAGATGTGGAGCAAGGCGCCCATCACCGTGGCGCCATCGTCCATGGGCACCTCGTAACCCTCGAGCACCGGCTCGCGCCCGCCCTCGCGGTCAGAGCGTTCCACGCTGATGGTGATCATGTCTTGGGTCAACTCGCCCTCCCGACCGGCTCGACTGCCAGCGACAGGCCGCCATTGTGACGGCGCGCGACGATGTTGGCCTGCCATCGGGCGTCGTCTCGGTCGGGATAGTCGGCCCGGACATGGGCCCCGCGGGTCTCTTGCCGGCAGAGTGCGGATCGAGTGACGATGTCGGCCGTGAGCAGCATCAGCCGGAGCTCGAGGGCGTCCAGCACCTCGAGATTCTGTCGCCGCTCCGGGCCGATGCGCAGGCTCCGGGCCTGATCGGCCAGCTCGCAGAGCTCGGCCACCCCGGCCAGCAGCTGCGTCTCGTGGCGCACCGCGCCGACCCTGTCCCACATCAGGCGCTGGAGCTGCCGCACCAGGGCGATCGGCCGGTGCTCGCCGCGGACCCCGGGCAACCCGGCAAGGTGCGCCGCGCTGTCGGCCGCCTCGTCGCGCGGGAGGGGAGGCCGATCCGCGCCACGGGCGAACTCGGCGGCGGCAAGGCCAGCCCGCCGTCCGAAGACGAAGAGCTCGGCGAGGGCGACCGAACCCAGCCGGCATGCGCCGTGGACACCGCCGGCGGCCTCGCCGGCCGCATAGAGCCCCGGGACGCTCGTCGCGCCATGCTCGTCGATGCGCAGGCCGCCCATCTGGAAATGCACCGTCGGCGCGACGTCCCACGGCTCCTCCCAGGCGTACGCCTTCGGCCCGTAGGCGCGCCTCGCGATGTCGAGCAAGCCGACCTCTTTCATGGTCTGCCAGGCCGCCCGTCCTCGCGGCGTCTCCAGATTCTGGCGGAGGTCGAGCAGCAGCCCGCCGTGCTTCGTGCCATTGCCCTTCCGCAACTCGAGCGCCATGACGCGCGACACCTGGGCCCGGGTCATCGTCTCGAGCCCGACCAGCAGCTCACGCCCGCGCCCATCGAGGAGCCGGCCCTGGGGTCCCGCAAACGACGGCTCGCCAAGAAAGATCCCGACCATGGACGCGGGGTGCGTGCAGGAGAACGGGAGGAACTGCACCTGCTCCATGTCCACCAGCTCGGCGCCGGCCTCGTAACCCAGAGCGTAGCCGTCTCCCGTGGCGCTGCGCATGCAATCGGTGTGCGGATAGTACATCCAGCCCAGCCCGCCCGTGGCCAGGATCACGACCGGCGCCCGCACCATCACCGGTTCGCCGGCCGCCAGATCCCAACCCACGAGGCCGGCAATCCGCCCGCCCTCACGCAGCAGCGTGACGGTCACCGTCTCCTCGAGCACGTCGATGGCCGACCGCGCGGCCGCCGCTCGCAGCGCCTGGGCCAGCCCGATGCCCTGCCCCTGCGCCTTGACGGAGCGCTTGTAGCGATGGCCGCCCGCTCGCATCGCCACCGCGCGGCTGATGCCGCCCTCGGCATCCCGCGTGAACAGGGTACCCTGGCTCTCGGCAATGGCCGGGGCCAGCGCCGCCTCCTCGGCCATCACGCGCGCCAGCTTGGGATTGTTGAGGTGCTCGCCGCCCACCACCAGGTCCTCGTAGAAGACGTCAGGCGTGTCTTGCGGGACGAGCCCGCAGGAGGCGACGACGCCCACCGCGATCCGCGTATTGCCGTAGCCGATGGGCTCCTTGGAGAGCAGGAGCACCCGGGCGCCGGTCGCCGCGGCCGTGATCGCCGCGGTCACCCCGGCGCCACCCGCGCCGATGCAGACGATATCGTACTCGCGCACGTCCACGGCTCTCCCTCGCTCTCGCCAGCGAACCCGCCGGGGGTATGGG
>JACOVB010000262.1 GCA_016177555.1 Candidatus Rokuibacteriota bacterium | reverse complement strand
GGGCAGCACGAGCGAGTCGCGCACGTCGATGACCTCGTACCCGGTCGTGTCGAGCGCGTCCCCGACACGATGAATCCGGCCGTCCCGGATCGCGACGTCCTGTCGCCGTCCGTCGACGATCCCTCCGCGCAGCAGCAGTGTCGCCATGGGCCACCCTCCCGTCGAGAGCGGATAGTGCGCCACGCCACCATCCGCGTCAACGCGCTACCAAAACGCGCTCGTCTCGCGCAATATCGAGCAGCGCGCCGGGTTCCCCGGGACGCCAATTGAGCGGGTAGTCGAGCACCGGCCCGGGTGCCCCGGGCCGGTTGCGAGCCGATCACACGACGGAGTCGTGAGGCTGCCGTCCAGAAACTGGTCGGCGGCGAGAGTCGGCGTAGAGTGTCCCGAGCGTCCGGGACAATGACCGACAACCCAATGGTGCTGCAGGTGAGCCCGTTTGCGAGCCTGGTCTGGGGGATGCCACGGCGGCTGCAGTGGTGCCGCGCATCTGCGCGTGAGCCCGTTTGGGAGAATGTCTCTACGCCGCATTCCCTGTCCTCGGGTGCCCGATCGACGACCGAGCAGGGGGACCATCCATGAAGCGTCAGCGGCAGCGTCGTAAGCAGCGTGATCGCACCAGGCCGACATCGAGTCCGTCACTCCTCCAGCGGATCAATCCGAACGCCGCGGGGATCGACTGCGGGGCGGCCGAGCACTACGTCGCGGTGCCCGCCGACCGGGACCCGACCCCGGTGCGGGCGTTCCCGACGGTCACGGCGGGGCTCCATCGCCTCGCCGACTGGCTCACGGCCTGTGGCATCACCACGGTGGCCCTGGAGTCCACCGGGGTGTACTGGATCCCGGTCTACGAAATCCTCGAAGCCCGCGGCCTCGACGTGGTGCTCGTCAACGCGCAGCACGTGAAGAACGTCCCGGGGCGCAAGAGCGACGTCGTGGACTGCCAGTGGCTCCAGGAGCTGCATAGCGTCGGCTTGCTGCGAGGCAGTTTCCGCCCCACCGCCGAGATCGCCGTCCTACGCGCCTACGTACGCCATCGCGAGACGCTGGTGCAGAGCTCCGCCACGCATGTCCAACGCATGCAGAAGGCGCTGCTCGAGATGAACCTCCAGCTCCCCACCGTCCTCAGCGACCTCACGGGCGACACCGGGTTGGGCATTGTCCGCGACATCGTCACGGGCCAGACCGATCCGCAGGCGCTCGCCCGGCATCGCGACCCCCGATGCCACGCCTCCGAGGCGGACCTGATCGCCGCGCTGACCGGCAATTATCGCCCCGAGCACGTCTTCGTCCTCCGGCAGAACCTCGAGCTCTACGATGCGTATCAGCGCCAGCTGGCCACCTGCGATGCCGCGATCGAAGCCCATCTGCACACACTCAGCGCCAACGCCCCGCCCCCCGCCCGGCCGCTGCCCGCGGCGCGCAAGCGCAAAAAGCCGCGCGGCAATGAGCCCCGGTTCGACATCCGCACCCCACTCCATCAGCTGACCGGCGTCGATCTCACCCAGCTCGATGCTCTCGGCCCCTACAACGCCCTGCGCCTGCTCGCCGAGATCGGCACTGACATGAGTCGGTGGCCCACCGAAAAGCACTTCACGTCGTGGCTCACCTTGGCGCCCCACAACAAGATCTCAGGCGGCCGCCTGCTCAGCTCCAAGACCCAGCCGTCCGCCAACCGCGCGGCGGGCGTCCTGCGCATGGCGGCCATGAGCCTCGGCCGCACCAACACCGCGCTCGGCGCCTTCTACCGGCGCTTGGCCTACCGGGTGGGCAAGGCGAAAGCCATCACCGCCACGGCCCGCAAGCTCGCCATCCTCGTCTACCGCACCCTCAAAGACGGGCTGGTCTACCGCGATCCGGGGGCCGCCGCGTACGACGCCCAGCACCGCGACCGCGTCGTCCGCCGCCTGCGCCAGCAGGCTGCAAACCTTGGCTTCACCCTTGTCAACTGCACGACCGGGGAACTGCTCGAGCCCGCAGTTTCTTAGGAGCTTCACGCACGCCTACCTCGGATCCCGATCACCCATGCGAACGGGGGTTTCACCATGGGAATGTTCAACAAGGTTTTCGTCGCGATTGCGGTAACCGCTTCGGCGACCTTTGTCTCCGAAGCCCTAGGACAGAGCCAGGCTTTGCCCCCGGCACGGCAGAGGCCACCGTCTCCTGGCGCGGAGACGCCAGCATTGGGAGAGGAGAGGAGAGTCGACGGCGAGGTCAAGAGCGTCAATCCCTCCGGAACGGAGATCACGCTCACGGACGGCACCACGCTCGTGACGCCTCCGGGGAAAGCGATCAGGCCAGGCGTTCTCGCGGAGGGTTCGAT
>JACOVB010000261.1 GCA_016177555.1 Candidatus Rokuibacteriota bacterium | reverse complement strand
GAGCGAGAGCGGTAGCGGAGCGGCCATGGGCGGGCGAGGCGCGGAGGGCCTGGACGAGGACCTTGGCTGGCAGGGCCGGTCGGCCCGGGAGATGCTGCTCGAGAGCGAGCGGCGCCTGTGCGAGACCGGGTCCTACTGGGGGATCGAGACGCTGGCCTTCCAGCGGAACGACCCCATTCGCTACGAGAAGATCTACGCCAAGCTCCGGGGGGCGCTGGTGAGCGCCCGGGAGACCGCGCTGCACGTGACCAGCTCGCCCATCGTGCGCGAGTTGGGAGAGCTGTGCTTCGCGCTCTACACCCCCGAGGGCGACTCGGTGGTGCTCTCGACGGGCATCATGGTGCACGTGCACACCATGAGCGACGCCATCAAGTGGATGGTGCGCCAGGATTACGAGCGCGACCCGGGCATCCGGTCCGGCGATGTCTTCTGCAACAACGACAGCTTCATCGGCAACGTGCACGCCTCGGACATCCAGACGCTGGTGCCGCTCTTCGACGACGGCGAGCTGCTGGGCTGGGTGGGCGGCGTCACCCACGTGACCGATGTGGGCGGCACCAACCCCGGCTCGGCAGCGCCCACCGCCGTGAGCCGCTACGACGACGGGCTCATCATCTGCGCGGAGAAGATCGGGGAGGAGGACCGCCTGTACCGCCACTACCAGATCCGCTGCGAGCGCAGCGTGCGCACGCCTGACCTCTGGCGGCTGGACGAGCGGGCGCGGCTGGCCGGGTGCCATATCGTCCGCGCGGCGGTGGAGCGGCTCATCGCCGATGAGGGGGCGGCCGCCTACAAGCGCTTCGTCCGCGAGGTGATCGAGGAGGGGCGGCGCGCCTTCCAGGCACGCGTGCGCGAGCGGCTGGTGCCCGGCCGCTACCGCGCCCCGTCGTTCATGGCGATCCACTACCGGGGCGCGCCGGTGCCGCTGGCGGCGGCCCGGGACTCGCTGCTGCACGCGCCCCTCGAGATCGTCATCGACGAGGAGGGGGGCCTCTCGCTGGATCTCGACGGCGCCAACGCCTGGGGGCTCTTCCCCTACAACGCCACGCCCACCGCCATGCAGGGCGGGCTTTTCGTCATGCTCTCGCAGACCCTCGCCTACGACGGCAAGGTCAACGACGGCTTCTACCTCGCGACGCGCCACCACTGGCCGCCCGGCACGCTCTGCAACCCGGGCGACCTGCGCGCCGCCACCGGCATGGCCTGGGCGTTCCTCACCACGACATTTCAGGGCTTCTTCGGGCTGGTCTCCCGCGGCTACTTCGCACGGGGCTTCGTGGAGGAGATCCTGGCCGGCTATCCGAGCGCTGTGGACGTGATGAAGGGCGAGGGGCGGGGGATGCGCGGCGAGCCCACCGCCGTCGCCTGTTTCGAGCACGCGAGCTACGGGCTGGGCGCCCGCGCCATCGGTGACGGCCTCGACACCGCCTACGCCATGTTCAACCCGGAGGCAGACATGGGGGACGTGGAGACGTGGGAGCTCGGCGAGCCCCTGCTCTACCTCGGGCGGCGGATCAAGCCCAACACCGCGGGGGCAGGTCGGCACCGCGGGGGCAGCGGCTTCGAGTCGCTCAGGATGGTGTGGGGGACGGACGACTTCCGCCTGCAGTGCATCGGCGGCGGGAAGATCTTCGGCCGCGCCGGGCTCTTCGGCGGCTACCCGGGGGGCACCGGCTACAAGCTCCGCGTCCACCGCACCGATCTCCGCGAGCGCTTCAGCCGCCAAGAACCCTACCCGTCGGCGGACGGCGACGCCGAGCATTCGGAGGTGGAGCGCCTCGTCGCGGGCGAGGTCGTCCGTAGCGAGACCTCCACGATGTTCCCGGAGCCCTTCGGCGAGGGCGACCTCTACCTCAACATCCAGGGCGGCGGCCCCGGCTACGGGGACCCGCTGGAGCGGGACCCGGCGGCCGTCGTCGCTGACCTCGACGGCGGCTACTTCGTGCCGCGCACCGGGGAGAGCCTCTTCGGCGTCCGTGCGGCCCGGGGCCCGGACGGGGCGTGGGTCCTCGACGACGAGGGGACGCGCCGGCTGCGGGAGGAGCTGCGGCACCGCCGCCTCGAGCGCGCAGTTCCCGTGAGCGAGTGGTGGGCCCGCGAGCGACAGCGGCTGCTGGAGGGGCGGCTTGCCGAGCCGGTGGCCAGGATGTACCGCGAGAGCCTCTCACTGGGGCCGCGCTGGGCCCGGCAGTTCGAGCAGTTCTGGCAGCTGCCGGAGGGCTGGAGGCCCGGAGGGCAGGCGCGATGACCGACGTGACGCCCGAGATCCTGGCGCAGCTCGTGGACGGACGCCTTCCATGGACGCTCACGAAGGAGATCATGAGCGGCCACAAGGACGGGGACCGCTTCGAAAAGTACCTGGCGCTCCGCCAGTCGCGCGTGCCCTGGCCCGAGCGGATCCTCCTGGCGCTGGGCGAGCACCTCTCGCTCGTCGTGCGCGGCGGGCAGCGGTTCGTCAAGTGCGACTGCGGCCACGAGTTGGGCGAGGCCTCGCGACACTGGAAGTGGGGAGCGCTGATCCATGTCCGCGACTCGCGCGAGGCGATGCTGGAGCTGTACCCGGACCACCAGGGCGCCGACACGGCGCTCTGCCAGCTCCGGGAGTACTTCTGTCCGGGCTGTGCCACGCTGCTCGAGGTCGACGCGGTCCCGCCGGGGTATCCCATCGTGGAGGACTTCGTCCCCGACGTGGACGCCTTCTACCGGCGCTGGCTCGGTCGGGAGGTCCCCACCGGCTGACGGCGGCGCTGACCTGCACGCGGATGCGGGCCTGGCCTCGGGGCACGACGGGATAGGAGAAGCCCACCACGTAGATCCCCTCGTCCAGCAGGCCGGCGGCCATCCGATGCGCGAGATGCGCATCCCCCAGCATGATGGGGGCGATCAGGGAGGCGTGGTTCAGCGCATCGGAGATGACGGCGTCGGCCTCGCCCAGGCGCGCCTCGAACAGTCCCCCGTTGGCGTCGAAGCAGGAGGTGTAGAGGATCGCCTCCTCGGTGCCGAGGAAGCGCGCGATGGCGGCCTCGAGTCGAAGGTGCCGAGCTCGGCGAGCCGATGGATCAGGCCGTGCCCCATCTCGCCGCTGGCGCCGGTCACGAGCACGACGGGCTTGCGCGCCATCCGCTCGCCTCCTGCGTGGACTCCCCGCCCACGATACCGGGGAGGCGGCCGTGCGGCACCAGTGATTCGAGGCTTGACGGGGGGTCAGGCGAGGATATGATCCGCATCACGGAGCAGGATCGCCTCGCCGATCTCACCGCGCCGTGCAGTGCGAATCGAGCCACCCGCTCCTGAGGGCCGAGCGGGTTCGGTACGATCCGAAGGTCATCGTGCTGACCATCGGCTGGAGCGCGTCGGAGAGGGGCAGGCGCTCCGGCTGGGCTCTCCGAAGGCCGGGGGGGTCGCGTAGCCGCTGCACGCCGGTGATTCGAGGCTTGACGGGCGTTCGGATGGGGATGATGATCCGCATCGGGGAGCCGGACCGCGTGGCCGCCGTCATCCAAGGAGGCATAACGTGATCATGAACGTCGACCGGAAGATCCTCGTCATGACCGTGGTCGCGGCGCTGCTGGCCTTCGCCGCGCCCGCCGCCGCCTTCGAGGGGGAGAAGGAGCTTTACGAGGCGGCCAAGAAGGAGAAGGCCTTCACCTGGTACACGGCGCACTACGACTCGGAGTCCGCGGCGGCCATCTGCAACGGCTTCGAGAAGAAGTACCCGGGCATCAAGTGCAACTACATCCGCACCACCGCCCAGGTCGCCTATCAGCGGCTGGCCCAGGACCAGAAGGCCGGGATCGCCGGGGCCTCCGTGATCAGCTCCACGGACCAGGGCCATTACGGCCGCATGAAGCAGGACGGGTGGCTCATGAAGTACCGCCCCAAGAGCCTCAGCGAGCTCATCGACGCCTTCAAGTCGTTCAACGATCCGGACGACACCTTCTTCGCCACGGCGGCGGGGCTCGTGCTGATCACCTACAACACCATGGTGGTGTCGGAGGCCGAGGCGCCGAAGAAATGGACGGACCTGCTCGACCCCAGGTGGAAGGGAAAGCTCTCCATCGGCCATCCGGGGTTCAGCGGCTACGTGGGCACCTGGGTGGTGCAGATGCGCAAGCTCTACGGCTGGGACTACTTCAAGAAGATGGAGCTGAACAAGCCCAGGATCGGGCGCTCCATCAACGACACGGTGACCATGCTCAACGCCAAGGAGAGCTGGGTGGCGTCGGGGCCGTCAGGCACGACGCTGCAGAGCCGGGACAAGGGCAACCCGCTGGCGGTGGTGTACCCCGAGGACGGCGCCGTCCTCATGGTCTCGCCGTCGGGCATCTTGAAGAACGCGCCCGCCCCCAATGCCGCCAGGCTCTTCATGGAGTACCTGTTCAGCAAGGAGTGCAACGAGATCGTTGTCAAGTACCGGGGCGACTCGATCAACAAGCACGTCAGGCCCCTGCCGGGCGCCAAGCCGCTGACCGACGTGAAGACGATCCGCCCGACCTACGAGGAGATCCTCAAGGGCATCCCGGAAGTCAAGGAGCAGTTCCGCGACACCTTCGGCATCTGAGCCGCGGCCGCGCATGGCTCCACGCGACGCGAGCGCCGTGACGGAGGTCGTCCGCACCGGGAGCCTGGCCGCCCGCCCGGTCGGCTACCGGCAGCGCTGGCGCCACCTGGACAAGTCTGTCTTCCTCTGGCTCCTCCTCATCGGCGTGCTGCTGGTGCTGGTGATCAACCCGCTGGCGCGGCTCTTCGTGGTGAGCTTCCAGCATGGCGACACGGGCGCGCTCACGCTGGACAACTACGTCACCGCGTACGGCCGCTGGCGCTACCTCGAGGCGCTGGTCAACTCGCTGGTGCTGGGACTGTCGGTGGCGGTGGTCTGCACGCTCTTCGGCGTGCCCATGGCCTGGGCGGTCTCCCGCACCGACATGCCGGGCAAGGGGCTCGTGTGGGCGGCGATCCTCGGCACCTTCATCGTGCCCTCTTATCTCGGCGCGGTGGCCTGGATCCTCCTGGCGGGCCCCAACGCCGGCTGGCTGAACCGCGCGTACATGTGGCTCACCGGGGCGGCGGCGGGGCCCTTCAACATCTACAGCATGACCGGGCTGGTGCTGATCGTCGCCGCCTATTCCTTCCCGTACATGTTCGTGTTCACCCGCTCGGCCCTCGACATGATCTCCTCGGAGATGGAGGATGCGGCGAGCACGCTCGGCGCCGGGATCCTGCGCACGACGCTCCGGGTCACGCTGCCGCTGACGCTCCCCGCCATCCTGGCCGCCATCATCGTGGTCTTCCTCGAGGCCATCGCGCTCTTCGGCGCCCCCGCCCTCATTGCTTTGCCGGGACGCTTCCAGGTGATCACGACCATGCTCTGGCAGTTCTTCGAGTTCCCGCCCAAGATCCAGGTGGCCGCGGCCTTCTCGATGCCGCTCCTGGCCATCACCGTGGGCCTGTTCTGGCTGCAGCGGCGCCTCACGGGGCGCAAGGGCTACGTGGCCATGACGGGCAAGGGGGGCGAGCGCCGGCCGGTGCGCCTGGGCAAGTGGCGGTGGGTGATGCTCGGCTACTGCCTCTTCGTGACCTCGCTCTCCTTCTTCCTGCCCATGGTGGTGGTGCTCCAGGCCGCCTTCGCGAAGGCCTGGGGCCGGGGCTTCTCGCTGGACAACCTCACCCTGCACAACGTCCGGTTCGTCCTCGTGGATCAGCCCCTCACGAAGGCGGCCACGCTGCACACGTTCGTGTACGGGGCGACCGCCGCGGCGATCGCGCTGGCGCTGGCGCTCTGCATCGCCTACATCGTCCAGCGGCGGCTGGTGCCCTTCGGCAATGCGCTCTCCTTCCTGGCCATGGCGCCATTCGTGATCCCGGGGATCGTGCTCGCCATCGGCTTCTACGCGGCGTACACGCAGCCGCCGCTCCTGATCTACGGCACCGCCTGGATCCTGATCCTGGCCTTCGCCACGCGCTTTCTCCCCATCGCCTACGCCAACAGCGACGCCGCCATCCGGGGGATCAACCCGGAGCTCGAGGACGCGGTGCGGATCCTGGGCGGCGGCCGCCTCATGGCGATCCGGCGGGTCGTCATGCCGCTGCTCAAACGCGCGCTGGCGGGGGCCTTCATCCTGGTCTTCATCCCCGCCACCCGGGAGCTCAGCGCGGCGATCTTCCTCTACACGACAGGGACGCAGGTGCTCTCGGTGCTCCTCTTCGACAAGAGCGACGAGGGGAACTTCGAGATCCTCGCCTCCATCGGGCTCATCCTCGTGGTGATCACCGTCGCGCTGGTGATGCTGGGCTTCCGGCTCGTGGGGCGCGACTTCATGCTGAGAAGGACCTCGGCATGACGAAGCTCACGCTCCGCAACGTCAGCCGCACGTTCGGGAGCGTCGTCGCCGTGGACGACTTCAGCCTGGCGCTCGCGCAGGGCGAGTTCGTTGCGCTGTTGGGGCCCTCCGGCTGCGGCAAGACCACCACGCTGCGCATGATCGCCGGCTTGCTCGACCCCAGCGCCGGCACCATCGAGATGGACGGGGAGGTCATCTCCTCGCCCGGCTCCTCGCTGCCGCCCGAGAAGCGCAAGATGTCCATGATCTTCCAGAGCTACGCCATCTGGCCGAACATGACGGTGGCCGAGAACGTGGCCTTCGGGCTCCAGGTGCGCCGGCGCTCCCGCGCGGAGACGCAGGCGAAGGTGGAGCAGATCCTCGACGTGGTGCAGATGCGGCATCTCCGCGACCGCTATCCCGCCGAGCTGTCCGGCGGCCAGCAGCAGCGCGTGGCGCTGGCGCGGGCCATCGTGGTGCAGCCGGCCGTGCTCTTGCTGGACGAGCCGCTCTCGAACCTGGACGCCAACCTGCGCGAGGAGATGCGCTACGAGATCCGGCGGCTCCACGACGAGTTCCACATCACGACGGTGTACGTGACCCACGACCAGGCCGAGGCCATGGTGACCTCGGACCGCATCGCGGTGATGAACCAGGGGCGGGTCGAGCAGGTGGACGAGCCGCGCGCCCTCTACGCGCGCCCCCGCACCCGCTTCGTCGCCGGCTTCATCGGGCGCACCAACTTCCTGGACGGCGAGGTGCGCGACGGCGAGGTGGTCTTCGACCGCTTCGCCATCGGGCTCGAGCAGTTCGCGGAAGCCCCCGCCCTGAGCGGGCGGGTCTCCTTCTCCCTCCGGCCGCAGAGCATCCGCCTCCTGCGCCTGCGGCCCCCCGCCTCGTCCGGTTCGAGCGCGATCCCCGGGCACGTCGTCCAGCGCGCCTATCTGGGCGAGCACTGGGACTATGTGGTGCGGCCCGCGGACAGCGGACTCCAGCTCCGGGTGACGGCGCGCCCCCACGAGGTCTTCGAGGTGGGCGAGACCGTGTGGCTCGAGCTGGACCCCAGGCAGATGGCGCATATCCAGTGAGCGCGGATCGATGAACAGCCCCTGGCCTGCCGTGAGGAGATCCGAGCGGTGGTCGTCCCCCCAAACCCTGACATGGAGAGGTCCAGTGGCGTGTCTCGCTGAGGGAATCGGGCAATGAGTGCTGACACACCGAAGCCATCCGAGACGACGACGCTGTCCCCCGCCGAGGAGCTGCGCCAGCGCATGGACGTCGCCCGGCGCGGCGGCCACGAGAAGTACCACATGAGGCTCCACGAGGCCGGCAAGCTCTTCGTCCGCGAGCGGCTCGATCGGCTCCTCGACCCGGGCACCATGGTGGAGGAGGGCCTCCTGGCCCGCTGCGTGGACGGCGACCTGGCGGCGGATGCCGTGGTGACCGTCACCGGCAAGATCGGCGGCCGGCATGTCGCCATCATGGCCAACGACATGACGGTCAAGGCGGGGGCCTGGGGCCGGCTCACCATCCAGAAGATCCAGCGCATCCAGGAGATCGCCCGGGACGCCGAGATCCCGATGCTCTACCTCGTGGACTCGGCCGGGGCGCGGCTCGACGAGCAGTTCGACATCTTCGTCAACCGCACCCACGCCGGCCGCATCTTCCACAACCAGATCCTCCTCTCCGGCGTCGTGCCGCAGATCTGCGTGCTCTTCGGCCCCTCGCCGGCGGGCTCGGCCTATATCCCGGCCTTCTGCGATCTCGTGATCATGGTGGACGGGCATGCCTCGGCCTATCTCGGCTCCCCGCGCATGTCCGAGATGGCCACCGGCGAGAAGGTCACCATGGAGGAGATGGGCGGGGCGCGGATGCACTGCAGCGTGAGCGGGCTCGGCGACGTGCTGGTGGCCGACGAGGAGGAGGCGCTGGCCGTCCTCACGCGGCACCTCTCCTACATGCCACGCTGCTGGCGCGAGGCGACTCCGCCCGCGGCGGCGCGCCCGCCGGCCGACGGCAAGCCCATCGACGAGCTGATCCCGCCAGAGCAGAACCGCGTCTTCGACATGCAGCGAGTCATCGACAGGCTCGTGGACGAGGGGTCGTTCTTCGAGATCAAGCGGCTGTTCGCGCCGGAGCTCATCACCGGGCTCGCCCGCCTCGACGGCCGGGTGATCGGGGTCCTGGCCAATCAGCCCAAGGTGAAGGGGGGCGTGCTCTTCAGCGACTCCTCGGACAAGGGAGCCCGTTTCGTCTGGCTCTGCAATGCCTTCAACATCCCGCTGCTCTTCCTGGCCGACGTGCCGGGGTTCATGATCGGCAGCCAGGTGGAGCGCCAGGGCATCATCCGCCACGGGGCCAAGCTGCTCTTCGCCATCGCGGAGGCCACCGTGCCGAAAATCTCGGTCATCGTGCGCAAGGCCTATGGCGCGGGCTACATGGCCATGAACGGCGGCTCCTTTCTCCCCGACGCCTGCATCGCGCTGCCGACGGCGAAGCTCGCCATCATGGGGCCGGAGGCCGCGGTCAACGCCATCCACCTCAACACGATCATGGCGCTCGAGGGGGAGGCGCGCGCGGCGTTCATCAAGGAGAAACGGCGCGAGTACGAGGAACAGATCGACATCTACCGCATCGCCTCGGAGTTCTTCGTCGACGCGGTCGTGCCGGGCTCCTCGCTGCGCGAGGAGCTCTGCCGGCGCTTCGAGACCTTCGCGCAGAAGCCCCGCCGTCCTGTCCAGCGCTGGAACGGCGTGATCCCGGGCTAGCCCCCACCCGGGGTCAGGTCTTGCATTCCGACAAGACGCTGGAATGTTGGATTGCAAGACCTGACCCCAGAGGAGAAGGCGCATGGCCGAGCCGCAGGTGCTCCTCGGCGTCGAGGGACACATCGCCATCCTCACGCTCAACCGGCCGGAGGCGATGAATGCCATGGGCCATGATCTCGCGCGCGATCTCGAGGCCGCGCTCGATCGCCTCGAGGCCGCACATGAGGTCCGCGCTGTCGTCGCCACCGGCGCGGGCGATCGGGCGTTTTCCGTGGGCGGCGACATCAAGGAGCGCGGGGCCATGAGCCTGGATGAGCGCTGGGAGCACGCGCTCCGCCTGGGCCGGTGCTTCCACCGGCTCGAGGCGCTGCCCGTGCCCGTGATTGCAGCAATCAACGGCTTCTGCTTCGGCGGCGGCATGGAGATGGCGGTGGCCTGCGATCTCCGGATCGCGTCGGAGCGGGCCGAGGTCGGGTTCCTCGAGGTCAAGCTCGGCGTCTTCCCCGGCGCCGGCGGCCCCGCGCGGCTGACGCGGCTGGTGGGCAAGGGCCGGGCCAAGCTCGTCCTCTACACGGGCCGCCGCTTCCCCGCCGCCGAGGCGCTCGCGACGGGCCTCGTCGAGCGCGTCGTCCCGCGGGACCGCCTCATGGCGGAAGCCCGCGCGCTCGCCGCCGAGATCGCGGCGAACGGCCCGCTGGCCGTGCGGGCGCTCAAGCGGCTGGTGGACACCTGCTACGAGGCCGATCTCGCCGCCTCGCAGGAACTTGCCCGCGCGCTCCGGCGCCCGCTGGACCACACCGCCGACATGCTCGAGGGCGTGCGCGCCTTCGAGGAGAAACGGCCGCCCCGCTTCCAGGGACGCTAGGAGACCGGAGCGACATGCGGAGCCTGAAGGGAAGTGGCGAGGGGACGATCTACTCCTTCAGTACCGTGTATCGCCCGCCGTCGGCGGAGTTCAAGGACGACGTGCCCTACACGGTGGTGCTCGTCGAGCTCAGCGAGGGGCCTCGGAGGCTCAGCACCCGGGTGGATGCCCCGCCCGAAACGGTGAGGAGCGGCCAGCCCGTCCGGATCGTCTACGATCGGGTGACGGAGGCGATCACGCTCCCGCGCTTCCGCCGGCTGGCGTCGCGCGCCACCGCCCCCTGAACACGCTCGCCCTCAAGCTTCTCCTCACCCCGGCCCTGATCGGTGCGGCCAGTCTCGCCGGGCGCCGCTGGGGCCCAGGGGTGAGCGGCTGGCTCGTCGCCCTGCCATTCACCTCGGGTCCCATCGTGTTCTTCCTGGCGCTCGATCACGGTACGGCGTTCGCCGGCGCGGCCGCGGTCGGCGCACTCGCCGGAGCCATCGCCCAGGCCGCCTTCTGCCTGGGCTACGCTGCGCTCGCCGGCCGGTCCCGCCGGGCAGTCGCGCTCCTGGCAGGCAGCCTCGCCTTCGCGGCGGCGACCATGGGGCTTCAACGCCTGGCGCTGCCGCTGGTGTGGCTCTTCCTCGGGGTCATCGTGGCGCTGGCCGCGGCGTTCCGCCTCATGCCCAAGGGATCAGCGGCCTCCGGCGCAGCCCCGACCCCGCGCTGGGACATCCCGGCGAGAATGGTGGTGACGACGGCGCTCGTGCTCTTGCTCACCGGGCTCGCGCCGGCGCTCGGCCCGCGGCTCTCCGGCCTCCTGGCGACGTTTCCCGTCTATGCCGCCATCCTGGCCGTCTTCGCCCATCACCTTGTGGGGCCAGCCCCCGCGATCCAGGTGCTCCGGGGCCTGCTGCTCGGGCTCTTCTCCTTCGCGGGCTTCTTCGCCGTGCTCGGCGTCTTGATCGAGCGGGTGGGCGTGACGGCGTCCTTCCTGGCCGCCATCGCCGTCGCGCTCGGACTCCAGGCCGGCTCGTTGCGGGTCGTTCAGCGGGAGGAGCGGACGCCCTTGCCGCGGACGTAGTCCATGGGGATGAACTCGCCGAGGCGCTCCGGGGTGACGAAGAAGGCACGCCCCCGGTTGATGCGGGCCATCTGCTCGACGAAGGCGGCCAGCATGCGGCTGTCGTCCAGCATCAAGGGGTTGATGGTGACGCCCTCGCGGGCGCCGCCCGCTCCACTCCCTGATCGTCGGTATCAGAACAATTGATTTCTGCGCACGGTCGGATCGGGGCACAGTGTCCCTCAGGGAGAGAGGGCAGACATGGGCATGGAGCCGGGGACCACGGTTCGCCTCGCCGTCACGTCGGACGCCGAGGCCATCGCGCGCATCTACAACGAGGGCATCGACGACCGCGTGGCGACGTTCGAGACCGAGCACCGG
>JACOVB010000242.1 GCA_016177555.1 Candidatus Rokuibacteriota bacterium | reverse complement strand
CCTCGAGGAGCTGGCCGACCTCGAGGAGGTGTCGCGGCAGCTCAAGCGCCCGGTCAAGATCGGGATCCGGGTGAACATGCGTCTCAACGATCCGCCGTGGGACAAGTTCGGCTTCAACATCGAGTCGGGCCAGGCGCTGGAGGTGTGCCGGAGGATTCACGGCTCGAAGCTCCTCCGGCTCGCGGGCCTGCACCTCCACGCCGGCACCTATCTCGCCAACGTGGAGATCTACAAGCGCGCCATCACCGGGCTCCTCGACCTGGCGATGACGGTCGAGGCGCAGCGCCTGGGCGACATCGAGTACGTGGATCTCGGCGGCGGATACGCCTCGCGGAACACCATCCTCAGCCAGCTCCTGCCCGGCGAGATGACGGCGCCGAGCTACGCCGAGTACGCCGAGGCCATCTCTGCCCCCCTCAAGGCCTGCGTCAAGCGGCTGCCCCGCCGCCCGCTGCTGATCCTGGAGCCGGGTCGCGCCATCGTGGACGATGCCGTCACCCTCCTGGTGAGCGTCGTGGCAGTGAAGAAAACCCCCGACGGGCGGACCCTGGTCGTGGTGGATGGCGGCGTGAATCTCCTGCCCACCGCCTACTACTTCAGGCACGACGTGGTCGCCGGGCGCGAGGTGGACGGAGACTCCGCGCGCGTGGACATCGTCGGACCCCTCTGCATGCAGATCGACGTGCTGCGGCGGGACGTGTCGCTGCCCCCGGTCAGCCGGGGCAGCATCCTCCTCTTCCGTAACGCCGGCGCCTACACGGTCTCCAACTCGATGCAGTTCATCTACCCGCGGCCTCCCGTCGTCGTCGTCTCCGGGCGGGAGACGCATGTGCTCCGGAGAGGCGAGCGGACGGAGGACCTGGTGCGCCTGGACGAGATGCCTGCCCATCTCGCGCCACGGTCCGCGGCGTCGAGCCGGAATGGCCACAAGACGGCCCGCGCGAACGGCAACGGGCGAGGTCACAGCTGAACTTCTGGCGCGCGGTGCTCAGCGGGGCCGGCCAGGTCCTCTGTGCCGCGTCCCCGAAGGCGGGGGCGTGGTTCCTCCTGGCCTTCGCCCTCTTCTCGCCCGAGGCGGCGCTCGGGGCCGTCCTGGGCCTGGTGGTCGCCACGGGGATGGCTCGCGGGCTCGGCTGGAACGAGTTGCTGCTCGGCCAGGGGCTGTTCGGCTACAACGCCGCCATGCTGGGGCTCGCCTGGACGGCGTTCTTCCCGCTGCCATCACCGGGCTTCCTCCTCGTGCTGCCGGCGGCCGCCGTCACGACCTGGCTCCACGGCCGCCTGCTGCCCCCCTTCGGCCGCCGGGAGCTGCCGGTGCTCGGCCTCCCGTTCGTCCTGGTGGTCTGGGGTGCCGGTCTCCTCTGTGTGGCGCTCGGTGTCGGGCAGCTGGCTCCGATCATCCCTCCCGCGATTGCGGGTCCGGGGGCGGGCTGGACGACTCCGGCCCTCAGGGCCGCCGCCGCCTCGTTTGCTGTCACCTCGCTGCCGGGAGCGGCGGCTGCCGCCATCGGGCTCTGGTGCGTGTCGCGGGTGGCTCTCGGCGTTGCGCTCGCGGGCCTCACCCTCGGGCTCGGGACTGCCATGCTCCTGGGGGGCGTCGAGGGGGTGCTCTGGATGGGCGGCTACGCGTACACGGCGCTGCCCGTGGCGGTGGGGACGGCCGGCGTGTTCTTCCCGCTGAACGCGCGGATGCTCGCCCTCGCGGCCGCGCTGTCGGTGGTGGGCGTGGTGGGATGGGTGGGCCTCGTCTGGGCCCTGGCGCCCATCGGACTCTTCGCCGTCACCGCGGTCGCCCACGCCCTGGTGCTGGGCCTGCTCATCGCGGCGAAGAGCCGCGCGCTCTCGGCTGCCCTGGGGATCCGCCCGCGACCCCTCTCCGAGGCGGCCCTGCCCGGAGGGCTCGCGGAGGTCGTGACGACAGGGCCGTTGCCCGAGGCCGAGATCACCGAGCTCGTACGGCTGATCCGCCGGTCCTCGAGCATCGTCGTGCTCTCGGGGGCGGGCATGAGCACCGAGTCCGGCATTCCGGACTACCGGAGCCAGACCGGGTTCTGGTACGACGCCAATGCCGAGGCCCTGACCTACTCTCGCTTCCTGGAGTCGGGATTTTCCCGGCGCCTTCACTGGCGGCTCCATCGGCGATTCAGCCGCGCGCTCGGCCGGGCGCGGCCGAACGCCGGCCACCGCCTGCTCGTCGATCTCGAGCGCGAGGGGAAGCTCCTCGGGGTCATCACGCAGAACGTGGACGGCCTGCACCAGGCGGCGGGCCTTCCGGAGGCGCGCGTGGTCGAGCTGCACGGCAACGTCACCGAGGCGGTGTGTCTCCGTTGCGAGGAGCGGCTGCCGTCAAAGTCCGTCCGGCCGCGAGGATGGTGGAAGCCGCCCGCGTGCCCCGGCTGTGGCGGACCCCTCAAGGTCGACTCGGTGAGCTTCGGGGAGGATCTCGACCCGAGCCGGCTGGCGCTGGCGGCCTGGTGGTCTCGAAGCGCCGACCTGATGCTCATCCTCGGGACCTCCCTGCAGGTGGCGCCGGCGTCGAACCTCCCGGAGATGGCCCGGGAGCGAGGCATGCCCCTCGCGATCGTCAACCGGACTGAAACCCGACTCGACCCCTGGGCGGCCCTCGTGGTGCGAGGCCCCGCGGCCCGGGTGCTCGAGGAGGTGAGGAGGCGCCTCATGACTGCTCCCGTCCCGCGACTGATCCGCCCCATGACCCGGCTCGACTTCCTCCACCTGTGCAGGGTCGTGGACTCCTGGTGGAACGATCAGGTCCGCTACCTGCTCCATCCCCTCTACCTCGAGCACTTCCCGCAAACCTGCTTCGTCTGCGAGGAGGCGGGGGACGTGGCCGGCTTCCTGGTCGGGTTCATCTCCCAGGGGCGCCCCGAGGAAGCGTACGTGCACCTCGTGGGCACCGCCCCGGCCTCCCGGGGCCAGGGGATAGGGCGGGCGCTGTACGAGCACTTCTTCGAGGTGGTGCGCAGCCGCGGATGCGTCAAGGTGCTGGCCATCACCGTGCCCCACAACGAGGGGTCGCTGGCCTTCCACCGCCAGATGGGCTTTCGGTTCCGGGAAGAGGGCGGAGCATGGGCCGGGACGGTGCCCCTGGTCCCCGACTACGCCGGCCCTGGCGTCCACTGCGTGCTCATGGAGCGGAAGCTGTAGCGAGGGAATCGAGGCCGCCGAGGAAGTTGCCAATCCGGCCGGACTCGGGCTAAGTTTGACATGCCCTATGGACCGACCGCGAGTTCTCGTTGTGGACGACGAGAAGATGATCCGCGAGATGCTCGCGGAGGTTCTCGCCTCGTGGGGGTACGAGGCCTCCACCGTGGGCAGTGCCGAGGAGGCGCTGGAGGCCCTGGCCCGGAGCCTGGTTGACGTGGTGCTCCTCGACATCATGATGCCGGGCATGAGCGGCATCGACATGCTCCGCGAGATCAAGCACCGGGACCTGGACGTCGACGTCCTGATGATGACCGGCCGCCCCACGGTGGAGACGGCCGTCCAGGCCTTGAAGGCGGGCGCCTGCGACTACCTCGAGAAGCCCCTGAATCTGGACGTGCTCCGCCACCTCATGGGCGGAGTGATCGAGCGGCGACTCCTCCGGCAGGAAGTGCATGCCCTACGCGCCCGCGTGGGGGACCAGCTCGGCGCCATGGAGCTGGTCGGGCTGTCGGACGCCATGCAGCGGCTCCGGGACCTCATCGACCGGGTGGCGAGCAGCGACTCCCCGGTCCTGATCGAGGGCGAGAGCGGCACGGGCAAGGAACTGGTGGCGGGGGCCATCCACCACCGGTCGCCTCGCGGCCGCGCCCCGTTCATCCCGGTCAACTGCGGCGCCATTCCCGCGGATCTGATGGAGTCCGAGTTCTTCGGCCACGCGCGCGGCGCCTTCTCGGGTGCGGTGGCCGATGCCCTTGGCCTGATCCGCTCCGCCCACGGCGGCACGATCTTCCTCGACGAGATCGCCGAGCTCCCAGCGGCGCTGCAGGTCAAGCTCCTCCGCGTGCTCCAGGACACGGAGGTGCGTCCCGTCGGCTCCGTCAAGACCTTCAAGGTGGATGTGCGCGTGATCGCCGCCACCAATCAGAACGTGGAGCAGGCCGTACGGGCCGGCACCTTCCGCCAGGATCTCTTCTATCGCCTCAACGTGGTGAGCATCCTGGTCCCGCCCCTGCGGGAGCGTCGGGCGGACATCCCGCCCCTGGTGACCCACTTCCTCCGCCAGCTCAACCAGAAGCTCGGCCGGCGGGTGAGCGGGGTCGGGCCGGCCGCGATGGCGGCGCTCATGGGTTACGACTTTCCCGGCAACGTGAGGGAGCTGGAGAACCTCCTCCATCGCGCGTACGCCCTGGGCGCCAGGGAGGAGATCACGCTCGAGGATTTGCCGGTACTGCAGTCCCGCCCCGAGGAGCCCGAGCCGGCCGGGGGGCTGCCAACCCTCGCGGCGGCCGAGCGAGATCTCATTCTCCGGGTCCTTCGCCACCACGGTGGCGACAAGGACCAGGCAGCCCGGGCGCTCGGGATCTCCCGGCGCACCCTCTACCGCCGGATCGAGGAATACGGCGCCTAGCAGGCTGCTGAAAAAGGCCCATCTGCGGAGGTACGGCGCCCTCAGCCGCACGCTCAACGTGGCTCGCTCACGCTCGCCCGGATCTCCGGATCCGCTCGTCTCGCCTCCGGCTCGGCTCGCCAAGCGAAGTACGCCTCGCGTGCGGCCGTCGGGCGCCGCCTCGCATCTGGACCTTTTTGAGCAGCCTGCGGGTTCTTCAGCAACCGGCTAGTCTCCACTCCCGGCGTCCCGCTGGCGCCGGCACCTGGCCCCTTCATCGGGAAAGAGTGCGGAGCGGAATGGCACGGTCTGGTGCCACGCTGACATCGCAGCCAGCGGCCGGGCCCTCTGCAAGCCCCTGAATCTCAGGCCTTCTCCACGAAGCCCGACCTGGCAAGAGACCTGCAGATACCGTTCTCCGTATGATCGAGCGCTCAGCGCTAGCGAGAGGCCGTCTTCACTGGGTCCTGGTGGTCGACCAGGACGAATCCGTAGCCGGCTCCCTGGCCAGGCGCTTCCAGGAGCGGGGCCTCACGGCCCACGCCACCGCCTCCGGCAAGGAGGCATTGCGGCTGGCGAGCGTCAGGAAGCCGACCCTGGCCATCATCGACCTGATGCTCGGCGACATGGGAGGCGTGGAGCTGGCCCAGCGTCTGAGGGAGCTCGACCCGGAGCTGGCCATGGTCGTGACGACGAGCGATCGGCGCCCGGCCCTCGAGGTCGAGGCCCGGAGGGTGGGAATCGTTCACTACGCCCACAAGCCCCTCGACCTCGACCGGCTCGACGCCGTCATGACGAGGGCCATCCACACCCTCGAGCGAGGAGATCACAGATGAGCCACGAACACGCCGGGTTGGCCATTCCGAT
>JACOVB010000241.1 GCA_016177555.1 Candidatus Rokuibacteriota bacterium | reverse complement strand
GCTTGAGCCGCACCTCCGCATTGTCGGGCTCGCCCTCCTGCGCGCGCAGCAGGAAGCGGAAGGCCTGCCCCATCTCGCCGAGCTGGAAGTGGGCCAGCCCGAGCTGGCGCATGGCCTGCGCGTTGGCAGCCTCGATGCGGAGCACGTTGCGGTACTCGATGATGGCGTCCCGGTACTTCTCCTCCTTGACGTAGCGGTCGCCCCGCTCGAGGTGGCGCGCCTTGCGGGCCTCGGGCGAGCGGGAGCAGCCGGCCGCCAGCGCGAGGATCACGAGCAGCAGCAGCGTGGCGCCCCGGAGCAGGCGGACGCGGGCCGGGGTCCCGCCCGCCTTCTCCGGCACCGGTGCGCCAACCAGGATGGTCATAGCCGATGAGGCACCGTAATTCAGATCGGCCGCGCGACGCAAGGGGAAGGGCAACACGCATGGCGCGGCCCCGCTTCCGCCGAGCCCTCGCCGGACCTGGCGCTACAGGTCTCCCCGCCGGAATCGGTTAGGAGGACCCGTCGCTCCGGCGTCAGGAAGCGCTACAGGAAAGCGCCCATCTCCGCGAGCTAGCGGAGGGTGTCGGCGGCCGGGCCCGCCCTGAAGGCGAGCAGCCGGTCTATGGGGTGGTGATGGGTGACCTCGCGGGAGGCTCGCGCCTCACCCATCCGCGTTGGCCTCGCGGAGACGGCGAAGGGCGTCCGCGCCGGCCGCATCCTTGGCCCGCCCGGTGGCTTCCGTCGTCCGGATGAGATGCCGGGCGCTGGCGACGCAAAGCCGGAGACCTTCCGCCTCGAGGATCTCGGCGCCGCCGGCCAGCTCGGCGAAGGCGATGGGGGAATGGGGCCGGTCGGGGTGCTCTCCAGGCGCCGGCACCCAGTCCCGATTCCGGCGCTGTCTCGTGGCGCGCAGGAGGACAAAGGAGTCGCCCTGCCGGCGTGCGCGCCCCGGGCCCGGAGCCAGCAAGGGGCGGCCGCGCGGCCGAGAGCGGGGAGGCGGCTCGACGGCTGGCACGGCAGCTTGACAAGGATGGCGTCCTTGCTAGAGTAAGCGCCTTGCCGGCCCCGACAAGGGCCTGATCGAATTGCCCCGAGCCGGCGTGAAGGCTGCCGAGCTGCTCGAGTCCAGCCAGCGTGCCGACCTCGCAGCCAGCACGAAGTCTTGCACTCATGGAGGTCACCGTGCGTACCAGCAGGGTTTTCTCGCTGTCTATTCCCCCGGAGCTGCTCCGTCAGGCGGGGCGCGTCGCCAAGGAGGAAGGTCGAACCAAGGGCGAACTCTTCCGAGAGGCGCTGCGGCGCTACGTCGAAGAGGGCGCGGTGGCGGCCTGAACAACCGGGGCCAGGGGAGCTTGATTCAACTTGCGATGTCGCGCAACATCGCCCAGCAGGAGGCGGTGCATGGCGGACCTGGGCAGGAGTGCCGCCTGCGTCCTCGCTCGCGCCAGCGCCTGATCCGGCTGCTTCTCGGCGAACGAGAGCGCGATGAGTGGATGCGCTTGAAGTGTGCCGATGCCAGCCCTCAGATGCACGATCGGGCATCACCTTACAGGCTCGCGGTGGGTTCTACGGGAGTTCAGGCAGGGTCTTCTTTGCCTTGTCTTCACGAGGAAATTCGGTGGCCGACTGCACCGCCTGGGCCAGGACGGTGCTGCCGCGGTCCTTCTGCTCAGCCTGGGCGTAGGCCACGCCAGGCTCCTGTGTGACCTATACTTGATCCGTGGCGCAGGCATCTCCGTCTTTGCCCCGGGCGCAATGGGCGGCCCGGCTCGCTCTGGTCGGCTACGCGGGCCTCCTGGCGACATCGCTTCTCGCGCCTGGCGGAGGTGTTGGCGTCGCCGGGGCCGGTCTCTTCGACCTGAGGACCGGGTCCCGCATCGGCGCCGTGGTCTTCGCCCTTGCCGTGAACGCGCTGGCGGAGGTCGCGCGCTTCCTGCCGGTAGGCGTTCTCGCGGTGCTCTCCCTGCCATTGGGGCCTGGCGATCGCCTCAGGGCGCTTCCCGTGACCGCCGGGGCGGGCGCGGGGAGCCTGATCATCGCGACGATGGTCGTCACGCTCGAGATCGGCCGGCCCTGGCAGTGGCCGGGGCCGTCGGATCTTTTCCTCCCCGCCGTCGGATGCGCCTTCGGCATCGGCGCTAGCCTCACGTGGCTGGCCGGCCGCCGGGCTCGCCGCCGCGTCCTGGTCGGGCTGGGCGCGACATTCCTGGCCGCGCCTATCCTCCTCGGCCTCGCTCTGCTCGCCGCGGCGGAACCGGAGCCGCTTGTCCACGAGAGCCCGGCGGTGACCTCCGAGGAGAAGCGGCGGCTCTATTTCCTCTTCCGGCAGGAGAACCCGAGCAAGATCGTGGCTGGAGAAACACGCTCCGTCACACTGGAGAGCCGCGACGTCGACCTGCTCCTTGCCTGGGGGCTTCCCCTGGTGCTCGGAGAGGGGCGAGCGAGGGTCCGGGTCGATCTCCTGTCGCCACAGGAGGCGACGGTTTCACTGAGCCTTCGGCTTCCCGCCCTCACGGGCGGCCGCCGCTACCTGAACGTCGTGGCTGGCGCGCGCCTGCACATCGACGGCGGCCGGGTGAGCCTCGCCGACCCGAGGCTGCGTCTAGGGCGGCTGGTCCTGCCTGAGCAACCCTTGCGGTGGGTGTCCCCGGTCCTCGGCGGACTTGTCCGGGCCGAGCGGCGCGCCCGCCCCGTTCTCGCCGGCCTGCAGACCCTCGACATCGGTTCCGGGCGCGTCACCCTCGTGTACAGTCGCATGGATCTCCCACCGGGCCTGCTGGCCAGCTTCATCTGGGGGGAGGGCTCGAACCAGGCGATGAGGCTCGGCGTGCGTTCGCATCTCGAGTGGCTGCTGGAGGCCGCCCCGCGGCTGCCGCCCGGGGAGCAGCGCCTGGGTGCGGTGGTCGAGCTGGCCTTCGCCCGGGCCCGCGAGCGCTCGGCGACGAACCCGCCCGTGCTGGAGAACCGCGCCGCGCTCCTCGCCCTGGGCATCCTGCTGGGGCATTCGCGACTCGATCAGCTCGTGGGCCGGGCGATGGACGAGAAGGACTGGCGGCGTGCCGCGCCCTTTGCCCGGACCACACTGCGCGCGCGCGGCGACTGGACGAAGCACTTCTTCGTGAGCGCGGCGCTCACCGTGCTGTCGGCTCAGGCCCCGAGCGATGCCATCGGTCTCTTCAAGGAGGAGCTCGACGCGGGCGGGGGCAGCGGGTTCTCGTTCGGCGACCTCATGGCCGATCGGGCGGGCACCACGTTCGCCCTCCTCGCCACCCACGACGAGGCCGCGGCGCGGGCGCTCCAGGAGCGGCTGGCCGCCGGCTTTCGCGTCGACGACTTCTTCCCGGAGGCCGCCGACCTGCCCGAGAACATCCAGGACGCGGAGCTGCAGACACGTTACGGTGGCGTGGGAGGTTTTCTCTTCCGGAAGTACGCGGCGGAGGTGGAACGGCGCCTCTGGAACTGCCCCGCCTACCGGGTCCTGGCGCCCCCGGGCTGAGCCAGGGCCGCCTCGAAGGCGCCGGGATCCGGCGCACGCTCCCCGGAGGCCAGCGCCACGCCCTGACCGCGCCGGCATGCAAGCGGCCGGTAGAGAGTGAGCGTGCCGGTGGCGAGGTCGATCTGGACCACCCGCGCCCGCTCTCGTTCCCAGTCGATCTGGATCAGGTTGCCCTCCCCGCCGGGAATGCCATGGCCGTCGGAGCACCTTATGGTGCTCAAGACCGATGCCGGACCATGTCCACCGGCGGGGCCGCGGCCACCGGGTTCGCGGCCGACGAAGGGTGAGAACCGATCACGCCACGGGCCAGCGGTCGATCACAGCGTCCCTCACTCGCTCGTCCGCGCCGTCCGGGTCAGACGCGGCGTTCGGCGGGAGCAGCGGCAGGCTGTCGTGGCGGAACGCAGGGCGGATGATCTGCGTGGCGCACAGCTCGTCGGGGTGGCAGGTCGTGATCTTCGCAGCGCCCGAGGCCCACGGGCTCGCCAGATGGAACGGGCGCGCTTGGGAGCCGAGCACGCTGACGGGCTCGCGTGTGTTGATCTCGATCGTCAACCGCAAGCGCGGTGCCGGCGGGATCTCGGATGGGAAGCGAGCGATGACGCTGTGGGTGCTCGGGCTCCGCTCGAGCGCGGGCGGCCCGAGCCGCGGAGCGAGCCGGCGACGCGGGGCGGTCAAGACGGCGCCGAGTGGGCCTGGCGTCACCTGGACGAGGTCGAGGGCGCCCGAGGAGCGGAGCGGAGCGGGGAGGACCAGGTTGTGCAATGCGGTCCCGCCGCGGACGGCGAACGCGAACGCCAGCGTGGGAGCCGAGACCAGCTCGAGGAGCGCGCTCGAACGGATGAGGGCGTCCTCGACCTGGGGGTCGGTGGCCCAGGGGGCCACGGAGCGCCAGTGGGCGATGATGGCGGGCGAGTTCACAGGTCCGGTTCGACCCGGGGGTTCACGAGGACGTGCCGGCGCGACTCCCGGGGGGCTCGGCGCGCTGGCTGGCCCGGGTCACGCCGCGTCCAGTCCGGG
>JACOVB010000251.1 GCA_016177555.1 Candidatus Rokuibacteriota bacterium | reverse complement strand
GCGGCCAGGCCCACTGCCCCCGCGATCGGCGGCGTGCCGGGCTCGAAGCGCCACGGCAGATCGTTCCACTGGGCGTGGTCGATCCACACCTCCTTGATCATCTCTCCCCCGCCCCAGGCGGGCTCGAGGCGTTCGAGGACCTCCTTGCGACCATACAGCACCCCGATCCCGGTGGGCCCGAGCAGCTTGTGCCCCGAGAAAGCGTAGAAGTCCGCACCGAGGGCCACCATGTCGAGCGCCAGGTGAGGTGCGGCCTGGGCGCCGTCCACGAGCACGAGCGCGCCCGCCGCGTGGGCCTCGCGCACGAGGTCCGCCACCGGGTTGATCGTGCCGAGGACGTTGGAGACGTGGGTCACCGCGACGATGCGCGGGCGCCCGCCGAGGAGCCGGCGGAAGGCATCGAGGTCCAGGTGACGGCCGTCGGCCACCGGCACCGCCCGCAGCACGCCGCCACGGTCACGGCAGGCCATCTGCCACGGGATCAGGTTCGAGTGATGCTCCATTTCGGTGACCAGCACCTCCTCGCCCGGCCGGAGCGTCCGTCCCACGAGCTGAGCGACCAGGTTGATCGCCTCCGTCGTCCCGCGCGTGAAGAGAACCTCCTCTCGCGAGCGGGCGCCGATGAAGCCGCACACCGCGTCGCGGGCACCCTCGTACAGCTCGGTGGCTTCCTCGCCCAGCGTGTGGATGGAGCGGTGGACGTTGGCGTGGCTCCGCTCGTAGTAGCGCTGGATAGCCTCGATCACCTGGCGCGGCTTCTGGCTCGAGGCCGCGGAGTCCAGGTACGCCAGGGGATGCCCGTTCACGGTACGGGAGAGGATGGGGAAGTCCGAGCGGCAGAGCTCGCCCAGGGTCACGTCTTCGCCTCCAGGCTCGCGAGCGCCCCGCGGAGCACCGAGATGGGCAGGGTCACGCAGCGCATCCGCGTGGGCCGGATCTTCGCCTCCAGCCGCTCGAGGACCGCCGCCGCCAGGACGGCGGCCGCCTCCTCGGTCGCGCGCCCCACCACCATCTCCAGCAACACGTCCGCGGAGGCCGCGCAGATGGCACAGCTGTCGCCGTGGTGCCGCGCGTCGGACAGCGTGCCGTTCTCGATCCGGCACTCGATGCGGATGCGGTCGCCGCAGAGGGGGTTCACGTCCTCGAAGGCGGCTTGCGGCTCCACGATCCGGCCGCGGAAACGTGGGTGGCGGAAGCGGTCGCGGATCACGGTGCTGTAGACCACGGCGCTACTCCGGCAGCTCGCCCCGCGCCGCGCTCTTCCGGTATGGCGGGAAGCGGAAGGCGCTGTCCTGGGAGAGAAGCCCGCCGTGGCCCAGCGCCGCCAGCTCGGCTGCGCCGATGCGTTCGCCGGTGAGAAGGCGCGGCAGGATGAGGTCGAAGGTCGTCGCCTGGGAGAACATGCCGCAGGTGGGCATGCCCAGCACCGGCCGGTTCATGGCCTCGCCCAGGAAGAGCAGGCTGCCGGGATGCGCCGGCACTCCGACCCGGTCCATCCTCCCGCTGGCCAGCCCGATGCCGAGGAACACGGGATCGAGCGGATCCAGCGCGCTCGCGCCCGCGACGATCACGAGATCGGCGCCCGCCGCCACCACGGCCTGGATCTCCGCGGCCACGGCGCCGGCACCGCCCCCGGAGTAGCGCACGGGGAGCAGGCGCGATCCGAACCAGTCCACCTTCTCCTGGAGCGCGGCCTCGAACCTGGCGCGCTGCCGGGCATCCAGGCTCTCGCGCGTGACCGTGCCGATGATGCGAGGGAGGAACGGCCTCACGGTGACGAGCCCGCCCGCCGCGCGGGCACACTCCTCCACGTGCGTCACCACCCGCTCCGCGATCGCCAGCGGCGTCACCTTCGCCTTCGCCACCACCTCGCCCGCCTCCACCGGCTGGAGATCGTAGAGCGTGAACACCGCGATGCCGGGCTGCGCGTTCACCTCGTCGAGCGCCGCGGCGTGAACGTGCAGGAGCCCCCGGCGGGCGGCGAGCAGCGTCCACTGCCCCCCGCTATAGCCTTTCACCACCACGCCCTCGCCCACGGCCGACTGCGCCAGCCGCGCCCCGGCGGGCTCCTCGTGCACGTCCCCCGGCTCCAGCTCGAGGACATGCACCTCCTCCCAGGGCAAGGTCAGCAGGAGGCGTGCCGCCTCGGCATCGAGCGTCTGCCCCTTCCGGATCGCGACGCGCCCCTGGGGATCTCGCACGTCGTGGCAGGCGATCCGGCCGTCGAGGGTCGCGGCACCCCCTTCCCCTCTGCGCAAGGCAATGGGTTTCATGTGCTCTTCACCTTTTTCGAAAGAGGCAGGCCGGTGGCGCCGCGCTGGGTGGCGAGGATTTCGGCCATGATCGCCAGCGCGATCTCGGGGGCCGACTGGGCCCCCAGGTCGAGCCCGATGGGCACGCGCACCCGCGCCAGCTGGGCCTCGGTGAGGCCGTCCTCCCGGAGCAGGTTCAAGATCGCCGCTCCCCGCCGCGAGCTACCCAGAAGCCCGATGTACCCGACCTCCGTGGTCAGCGCGTGGCGCAGCACCGGCAGGTCGTACTTGTAATCATGGGCCACCAGCACCAAGGCCGTGCCCGGGATGAGCGGGATCTCGCGCACGAGGTCCGACGGGATGCCGATCCGGAGCTCGTCCACGTCCGGGAAGCGCTCCCGCGTCGCGAAGCGCGGTCGCCCGTCCACCACCACGGTGCGGAACCCCAGCGTCCGCCCGAGGCTCACGAGCGGCATCGCCACGTGTCCGCCTCCCACGATCAGGAGGATCGCGGGCGGCGCGAGAACCTCCATGAAGGCCCGCACCCCCTCGAGGAAAAGCGTGCGGGAGCCGCCGGAGCCGAGCGCCTCCACGGCCTCGGCGGCGAAGCGGCGGTCGAGGAAGGGCTCGCCCAGCGATCCCTCCAGCACACCCGAGTCGAGCACGAGCAGCTTGGCGCCGTGATCGGGCGCCTCGAGCCGCGTGAGGATGGCCGCCCGCCCCCCGGTCGCCGCATGCGCCCGCGCGCGCTCGTAGAAGAGGAGCGTCCGATCGCCCGGGCGGTCCAGGGTCACCGGCTCGACGAACACCTCGATGGTCCCGCCGCAGGTCAGCCCGATCTCCCAGGCCTCCTCATCGCCCAGGTTGAGCTCGAGCAGGCGGGGCAGGTTCTGCCCGAGCACCTCGGCCGACTCCTCGATGACCTGGGCGTCCACGCAGCCGCCGATGGTGACCGATCCGAGGATCCGGCCGCCCTCTCCGACCAGCATCTGCGCGCCTTCTTTCCGGGGGGTCGTGCCGCGGGTGTTCACGAGCGTCGCCAGCGCGACCTTGCCCTCCGCCTGACGGAGCCGTTCGATGTGCTCGAAGAGCTCGCTCATGCCGGGCTCACCTGAGCCTGAGGTGTCCCGCGAGATCCTGCAGGCTCGCGAGGTTGTGGGCGGCGGCGAAGTGGTCCACGAGCGGCAGCGCCGCGGCCATCCCGCGCGTGAGCGGCTCGTAAGACGGGTTGCCGAGCAGCGGGTTGAGCCAGATCACGCGGCCCGCCTTCCGCTTGAGCGTGAGCATCTCGGTGGCGAGATCATCGGGCTCGCCGGTATCCCAGCCGTCGGAGAGCAAGAGGACGATGGTCTGGCGGTTTACCAGTCGCCCCCAGCCGCGGTTGAACTCCCCGAGACAGTCGCCGATGCGCGTGCCGCCGGACCAGTCGCGCACCTCGGTGAGCTGCCGGAGCGCCCGCCGGTACGAGGCGCCCTTCAGGTGCTCCGTGACGCGCGTCAGGCGCGTGGCGAAGGTGAAGGTCTCCACGCGGCCGAAGACGTTCTGCAGGGCGTAGAGGAACTGCAAGAGGAAGCGGCTGTAGAGGTCCATGGATCCCGACACGTCGCAGAGGAGGACGAGCCGCACCTTCCGGCGACGGCGCTCGCGCCGCCTCAGCTCCACGAACTCCCCCTTCATCATGTTGGCGCGGACGCTGCGCCGCAGATCCACCACCCCGCCGCGCCTCACGGGGCGCCGGCGGCGACTCACGCGGCGGGCGAGCCGCTTGGCGATGAGTACCGTGACCCGCGCCACCTCGTCGAGCTGATCGGAGGGGAAGGAGGAGAAATCCCGCTCCATCAGCACCTCCTGGGGGCTCGTGCCGGGGACCTCCATCGGCTCACCCTCATCGGCCCCCTCCTCCTCCCAGCCCTCGAGCGCCAGCGCGGCCTCTTTCCGCCCCGCGGTTTCCACGGAGCCCGACACCGAGTCCTCGTCCGCCTGCTGCCCCGTCGTCTCCGTCGGTCCCATGAGCCCCTCGAGCCCCTGCCCCTCGGCGGCGCGGAACCTCCAGAAGACGTCGAAGCAGCGGTCGAAGGCGGGCAGCTCCTCACGGCGGGTGACGAGCACGGTGCGGAAACCGAGGTAGACGTCGGAGCGGTCCAGGAGGTCCAGAACTTCCAGCGCCCGCACCGCGTCCATCAGCTCGGAGACGGTCACCTGGAGCCCCGCGCCGCGCAACATCCGCCCGAAGGCGAGCGTGGCCGTCATGAGGTCCCGCGG
>JACOVB010000250.1 GCA_016177555.1 Candidatus Rokuibacteriota bacterium | reverse complement strand
GCGCGCGGGTGATCGGCGTCGTAGCCCATGAGCGCGGGCATGTCGAAGGCGGTGCTGAGCCCCGTCTGCCCCTGCGCGAGCAGGTACTTGAAGCGGGCGTTGGTATCCTCCGGGCGCCCGAAGCCGGCGAACATGCGCATCGTCCAGAACCGCCCCCGGTACATGGACGGGTACGGGCCGCGGGTGAAGGGGAATTCCCCGGGGTAACCAAGCTTCTCGCCGTAGCGCCAGTCCTCGAGATCCGCGGGCGTGTACAGCGGCCGGATGGGGATGCCGGAGAGCGACTCGAACCGCAACTCCCGCTCCGGCGCGTCGGCCACGAAGGGCCTGTACGTCTCTTTCTCCCAGCGCTCCCGCTCGGCACGGTCGTTCAGGTCGGCCATACGCTCCCCTCGCTCAGTGGACCGCCGTCGGGCCGGCCAGCAGGTGACGGGCGATCACCAGCTTCTGGATCTGCGAGGTCCCCTCGTAGATCTGGGTGATCTTCGCGTCCCGGAAGTAGCGCTCCACCTGGTAGTCCCTGATGTAGCCGTAGCCGCCATGGACCTGGATGGCGTCCGTGGTCACGCGCATGGCGGCCTCGGAGGCGAAGAGCTTCGCCATGGCCGCCTCGGTGCCGAACGGCGCGCCCGCGTCCTTGAGTGCGGCGGCGCGCCAGATGAGCAGGCGGGCCGCGTCGATGGCGGTGGCCATGTCGGCCAGCATCCACTGCACCATCTGGTGCTGGCCGATCGGCACGCCGAAGCTCTTCCGCTCTCGGGCGTAGGCCAGCGACAGCGTGTAGGCGCCGGCGGCGATGCCGAGGGCCTGGGCGGCGATCCCGATGCGCCCGCCGTCGAGCGTGGCCATGGCGATCGTGAAGCCCTCCCCCTCCTCGCCGAGGCGGTTGGCGACGGGCACGGGGCAGTCGTCGAACACGAGCTCGGCGGTGTCCGAGGCGCGGATGCCGAGCTTGTCCTCGACCTTCGCCACGAGGAACCCCCGGGTCCCCTTCTCGACCAGGAAGGCGCTGATCCCGTGGTGGGCCTTGGCCCGATCCGTCTGGGCGAAGACCAGCGCGACGTCAGCCTCGCGGCCGTTGGTGACAAAGATCTTGCGACCGGTTATCCGGTAGACGTCGCCGTCGCGGACGGCCAGCACGTTCTGGTTCCTCGCGTCGGAGCCGGCCTCGGGCTCGGTGAGGGAGAAACAGCCAAGCTTCTGACCCATTGCTGCCGGGGCGAGAAAGCGCCGCTTCTGCTCCTCCGTGCCGAACTTGTAGACGGGGTCGCAGTACAGCGAGTTGTTGACCGACATGATGACGGCGTGGGACGCGCAGGCCCTGGCGACCTCCTCGAGTGCCAGCGCATAGGCCACGGTGTCGCCACCGCTGCCGCCGTACGCCTCGGGGATGGCGATGCCCATGAGCCCGAGCGTGCCCATCCGCCGCACCGTCTCGTGCGGGAAGCGGGCCTCGCGATCGATGATCTCGGCGATGGGACGCACCTCTTTCTCCGCGAACTCGCGCGCCACCGCCTGGATCATCCGCTGCTCGTCGCTCAGCTCGATGTTCATGTCTTTCACCTGGGGCGGGCACCCGGGCTGTCGCCCGCCCGCCCCCGCCGGATCCTCGGATCCCGCTCATGCACCCGCGCGGCGTCAGCCGCCGTCAGCCCAGGCGGGCACCCGGCGGCTAAAGCCGCCGCCCGCGACCGCCGGATGTTCACGCCCCGGTCATTCCCCCAACGCGGCGTCAGCCGCCGTCAGCCCGGGCGGACAACCCGCCCGGTGCTATTTCTCCAGGAGCTTCTTGAACTCCTGGGTCAGGAGCGGGGCGATCTCGAACAGGTCGGCCACGATGCCGTAGTCGGCGATCTTGAAGATCGGCGCCTCCGGATCCTTGTTGACGGCGCAGATCACCTTGGAGGTCCGCATCCCCGCCAGGTGCTGGATGGCGCCCGAGATGCCGAACCCCAGGTAGAGCTTGGGCGAGACGGTGCGCCCCGTCTGGCCGATCTGGAAGCGGTGCGGCCGCCAGCCGGCGTCCACAGCCGCGCGCGAGGCCCCGACGGCGGCGCCGATCACCCTGGCGAGCTCCTCCAGGATGGCGAAGTTCTCGGGCCCCTTCATCCCGCGGCCGCCGGAGACGATGACCTCCGCCTCCGCCAGCTCCGGCAGCCCCGTGGAGGCCTCCTCGCGGCGCTCCACCAGCTTCATCTGCTCCGCCGGCAGGCTAACCGCCGGCCGCTCCACCGCGGGCGCAGCGCCGGCCTGCGGGTCCTCGGCGCGGAAGACATTGGGCCGGAGCGTGGCGAGCCACGGCGTCTTCGCCCACGTCACCTTTGCCAGGAGCTTGCCCGCGTAGATGGGCCGCGTCGCCACGAGCCGGTCCCCATCGAGGACCAGGGCCGTGGAATCGGCCGCCAGTCCTGTCCCGAGACGCGCGCCCAGCCGCGCCAGCAGCTCGCGCTGCCGGGCCGTGACGGCTCCGAGAATGGCCTTCGGCGACTCCTTGGCCGCGAGCTCCGCCACCACCGGGGTCCACACCTCGCCCCGGTACGGCGCGAAGGCCGCGCTCTCGAGGAGCCACACCCGCTTGGCGCCCCACTCGGCGAGCAGCTTGAGGCCCGCCTCCGTGGCCTTGTCCGTCAGCCACACCGCCTCGGCCTGGCCGCCGGCCTGGGCCGCCAGCCGCGCGGCCTCCCCCAGCACCTCCGCGGTCACCTTCTTCGGGTTGCCCTGCCTGTCGTCTTCAACGATGCACCAGAACGCACCCGCCATGGTTTCTCGTCTCCTGGTAGTTAGATTGCTTTGGCGTCTTCGCGGAGCGCGCGCACGAGCTCCCGGGCCGCTTCGGCCGGCTCGCCGGGGATGATCCGCCCCGGCGGCCTCGGCGGAAGCATCTCGAGGGCCACCACCGACAAGGCGGGCGGCTCGGCGGCGAGCCCGAGGTCCGCGGCCTTGACGTCCTTGACCTCCTTCTTCTTCGCACCCATGATGCCCTTCAGCGTCGGGTAGCGCGGCTCGTTGAGCCCCTTCTGCGCCGACACGACGGCGGGCAACGGCAGGTCGAACACCTCGATCCCGCCCTCCATCTGGCGCCCGACTCGGATCGACGTCCCGCCGGCATCCACGGCCTCCTCCATGATCCACGAGGCGCAAGGCCAGCCAAGCACCTCGGCCACCTGTGCCCCCACGGAGCCCATGTCGTCGTCGATGGCCTGCCGCCCGCACAGCACCAGCGCCGGCGCCTCCTGCTTGATCACCGCCGCGAGGGCGCGGGCCGTGGTCAGGGTGTCGCCCCTGTCCCACGCCGGATCCAGGAGATGGATGGCCCGGTCGCAGCCCATCGCCAGGCACGACCGCAGCGTCTCCTTGACGCGATCGGGTCCCAGGGACACCGCGACCACCTCGCCCTGGCCCCGCTTCTCCTTGATGCGCAGCCCTTCCTCCACGGCGTACTCGTCGTACGGCGAGACGATCCACGTGATCCCGGCCGTGTCGATGGCCTTGGGATCGGCGCCGATCTTCACCTGCGTCGCCGTGTCCGGCACCTGTTTCACCATCACCAGTATCTTCATGCTTGGCCTTCTCCTCGCTTGAACGTCGTTGACATCGCCTTGCGGTTCGGCCTCTTCGCCCTCATCGGGCTCGGCTGAACGTGGATGACTACGGTTTGGCGGTTCGGCCTCTTCGCGCAAGCGCTCATCGGGGCGTCCGCATCACCGAGGCCTCTTCG
>JACOVB010000249.1 GCA_016177555.1 Candidatus Rokuibacteriota bacterium | reverse complement strand
GGATCCCCCAAAAGCGAGAGCAAATCTTCGGGCCCACGGAATCAGCTTCGCTGAGGCGGTCACGGTGGTGGATGATGACCTCGCACTGACCCGGGAAGACCCCGACGCCGCCGACGAGTCTCGATTCGTGACTCTGGGGCTGATGTCACGGCCGGTGGGGGCGCGAGTCGTTTACTTCCCGGGAAATGACCTCGGCGGAAGTAGCGGAAACACAGGGTGAACTGGATCTACTTCTCCGCGCGGGGGTAGGGATTTCTGCGGCCGGAGGCGGGACGCCGCGTGGAGGGGCCGCCGGCCGGTGGTCCCATTCGGGAGCCGGCCGGCGGCGGGGAGTCGACGCTACTCGTTGTCGAGCGGCGCGCCGTGCACGTCGCGGGGCTGGCGGTAGGACTTGCCGCTGAAGCGCAGGATGGTGGCGTCGTCGACGAGGCGGTCGGCGATGGCGACGGCCTGAGCGGGCGACGGGAGAAACTCTGCCCACTGCCGGAAGGGGAGATTCGACACCACGATCGTTGAGCGCTGCCGATCCCTGGCGCAGACTACCCGAAAGAGCTCGTTGGCGGCGTCGCGGCCGAGGTCGGAGAAGCCCGCGTCGTCGAGGATCAAGAGGTCGGAGGTGGTGACGCGGCGGAAGACCTTGCGGTAGGTGCCATCGGCGCGGGCGGCGTGCAGGGTGTCGAGCACCTCGGCGGTGGGGGCGTAGTAGACGCTGAGGGCGTGCGCGCAGGCGGCATGCCCGAGGGCCTTGGCGACGGTGGTCTTGCCGGTGGAGGGCCGACCGACGAGGATGACGTTGCGGTGCTCGTCGATGAAGCGGCAGGTGAGGAGCTCCTTGACGACCTGGGGGGAGAGCTGAGGGCGCGCGGCCCAGTCGAAGCCCTCGAGGGAGCGGGGCGGGCCGAGCTTGCTCCAGCGGCGCCGGCGCTGGAGCTTGCGCTCCCAGCGGGAGTTCTGCTCGGCCTCGAGGAGCTGGCGGAGGAACTCGGAGTACGCGGGATGCGTGCCCTCGGCCTGCGCGAGCAGGTCCGGGAGGCAGCGGGCCGCAGTGGTGAGGTTGAGCCGCTCCAGCAGAGAGCGGACTTGGGCGAGGGGATCCTGAGCCTCGGGTTTACGCGCCATGATCAGGTCCTCCGGTGGGGGGCATGGAGTCGAGCGTGTAGTCGTGCGGGGACCCGGGGTCGGTGTCGTCGAGCGCGCCGAGGGCCTCGGGCCGAGGGGACCGGGCGCCCAGGGCGGGTTCGGGGACGACGGTGGGATGCGCGCGTTGGAGGATGCGCTCGACGGCGCGGGCGTTGAAGTTCCGGTAGGTGGACGCGCGCGAGAGGGCGCGCTGGACGGCCTCCTCGCCGTAGAGGGCCACGAGCCGGTCGATGGCGCGCAGGTGAATGGGGGTGAGGGTGCTCATGCGCTGCGTGAGCCCGTCGAGAAACTCGCGGGCGTCGGGGAAGCGAGCGAGGAAGGCGGCTTCCTGGACGGGGCGCGAGAGTGCGGCTCGGTGCTGGCCGGGCGGAAGAGCCGGCGCGGGGATGCGCGTGGGCTCTTCGGGCACGAGGTGAGAGGCCACGACCGCACCGGCCGTGTCGAGGATGTGCACATGCCGGGGATCGATGCGGACGCTCACCGGGCCCCGATCCACCAGGGGCTCGGGCACGGGGTAGTAGGAGCCGTCGATGGGGATAGAGCCGTCCTTCTGGACGGTGCGGGTTTCCTGGCGGGCCGCGGGAAAGCTGACCGAGGGCAGGGCGATGAGACAGGGCTGCTCCTCGGCGAAGGCCTCGTCGACGCGGCGGCGGGTGGTGCCGTGCACCCGGACGTTGGCGACGGTGTCCAGCCACTGCCGGCACTGCTGGTTGAGGTCGTCCCAGGAGGCGAAGGCGCGGCCGGCGAGGAAGTCGTGCTCGAGGTAGTGAAAGGGGCGCTCGACCTTACCACGACGTTCCTTGTGGCCGGGGCGGCCGACGGACGGCTCGAAGCCATGGTGCTTGGCGAAGTCGAGGAAGGTGGGGTGCCAGCGGGGCTTGCCCCCGACCCGGCCCAGCGTGATGGCGGTCTGGTTGTCATAGGCGATGCGGCGGCAGAGGCCCCCGTGGTAGCGGAAGGCCTCTTGGTGGGCCCAGAGGAGAGTCGGGAGCCGTTCGTCGCGGAAGAAGGCCACGAACAGGCGGCGGCAGAAGCAGAGGATCAGGCTGAAGGCGTGCACGATCGCCTCCCGGTTGGCGATCGGCACCCGGTAGGGGCTCCAGTCCGACTGGGCTTCCTCCCCGGGCCGGGTCTCGAAGCGGTGAAAGGTTCGGGGCGGCGGAGGACGGTGAGGGCCGAGTGTCTGCAGGAAGTCTTTGAGGATCGTCTGGCCGCCCGTGTACCCGCGCTCCCGAATCTCGCGCAAGATCCTCGGGGAGCGCAGCCCCCGCTGCGCTCGCTCCTTGATCAGCTCGTGGTAGGGGGCGAGCTTCGAGGGATCCGGAGGGCTGGGCGAGCGTGAGCGGCCGAGCGCTCGGCGGATGGTCTTCACGTCGCGGGTCAGGCGCCGGGCGATGGCCCGGATCGGGATGTGCTCGCGGAGCAGTCGCTGAAGCTCGGAGTGTTCCTCTGGGGTCAGCATGGTCAGGGGTCTCCTTCTGGACGGTGTGGGTCAGCTGGATGACGTGGGCGGCCAGACGCCGCTGGCAGGCCTGCAGGACTCGCCGATCGGGGTCGGGGAATCCCGCGAGGTCCAGGTGCGTGAGCTCGTCCAGCGCGTGCTCGGTCTCGGCAAAGCGCGCCTGGATCTCGCGCGCCGTGGGGCCGAGGGGTGAGACGGACGGCTCGCCGGGCGCGGGCGTGGCCGTGCGGGGATCGCGCAGCAGCGCCTCGCGCGTCGCGGTGTCCGGGGCGGCGCGCCAGGTGGCGAGCAACGCGTCGGCCTCTCGGGCGCGAAGCCCGTGGCGCACGATGCTCTCGGCCAGCCGCGTCTGCTCGCCGGGGGGGAAGCTGGCCAGGGTGCTCGCGGTGGTGGCCGAGAGCCGCCCCTCGTCGAGATGGCGACCGAGTTCGGGGGTGAGCCGACGGCCGAGCGTCAAGCGCCGGTCCACCCAGCCTCGCCCGCGGCCAAGCAGCTTGGCGATCTGAGTGGGCGAGAGATGATCGTCGGCGGTGAGGGAGCGGACCACGCGCGCCTCGTCCATCGGGCTCACGGTGCGTCGGGGCGTGTTGGCCTCGAGCAGTCTGGCCTTGCCCACGACCCCGGCGCCGGCGTCTTCGACGACCACGGGGACGTGGGTGTGCCCCTCGCGGCGCCAGCGGGCCAGGCGCTTGAAGCCATCGAGGACCTCGTAGGTGCCGTCACCGGCCGGCGCCACCCGCAGGGGCAGAGGAGCCAGCGAGGTCCCGGCATCCGTGCGC
>JACOVB010000014.1 GCA_016177555.1 Candidatus Rokuibacteriota bacterium | reverse complement strand
GCCACGCGCCCCGTGGCGAAGATCTGGCCCAGGAGCTGGGCCATCTCCTGGGCGTCGGCGTGCTTGAGGGCGATGATCTTCATCTCCTCGAGCGCCACCTGCACGTCCGTCAGCCTGATGAGCTCCAGGATCCGGCGGATATTCGCCGATGTGTCCGTGAGGATGAGGAGGTTCGTCTCCCGGTGGGCCGACAGGCCGCCCTGCTGGGCCACGAAGGGGCGGAGCAGGTTCACCGCGTCGGCGGCATTCACGTACTGGAGGGGCACGATCTGGGTGAGGATCTCGTCGCCGGGAATGGCCGCGTCGATGTCGCGTCCGACGATGGTGCGGACCGGCGTCTGGGGGGCGCCCTCGCGCGGAATGATCCGGTAGAGATTGCCCGAGCGCACTGCCGCGAGGCCGTTGACATCCAGGATGGTGAGCAGGACCGCGAAGACGTCGTCGCTGGCGATGCGGGCCGTGGTCTGGACCGTCACCTTCTTGCCGCGGGCCCCGGGCGCGATCACGTAGTTGAAGCCGACGATCTCGCTGGCCGCATGGACCACCGCCTCGAGGTCGGCGTTGTCGAAGTTGAAGATCACGAAGCGCTTCGGGCCGGGCGGCACCGGAGCCGGGGCGGGCGTGGCGCCGGCAGGCGGAGCCCCGGCCGTCGCCTGGGCGATGAGCGGCTTCGCCTGGGGCGCCCGGACGATCGAGCCCGACTCGCGGCTCTCCCGCGGAGGGGCCGGGCCGACCGAGAGCGCTTCGCCACGCGGCGCGGGCGTGGGCGAGAGGGGACGCGGAGCCTCGGCGGGAGGCGCCGCAGCGTCACTCTGCGTCGAGACCTGGACGGCGGGCTTCTGGGGCGGCTCCTGCTTCGCCTGCGGCGTCGATGAGGAGAAGACGCCGCACCCCGCCGCCAGCAGCAGGGCCAGGGCCAGCGCAAGTGCGGGGGCACCGATGGTCGACACGGTCGTCGCTGCTGCTCTGGCGCGCCTAGCCACCGGATGCCCCGGCGGCCGAGCCCGGAGGCACGGGAACGCGGCGTCGCAGGAAATCGGGCGGGAGCGACTGGAGCGTCCGCGGAGGCGGCTGCTGGATCTCAGGGCGCGGAGCGGTGGCGGACGGCACGGGCACCGGTGCAGCGCCTGACGCTCCGGGAAGGGGCGGCGGCCGGAGGATCTGGGGCCCGGGCGCGGGCGGCGCCGGCGCGGCGCGCGGCTTGGCCGGGTCGCGCAACATCACCTCGATCGGGCCCTGGGGCCGCACGATCACGACGCGATCGTCGCGGATCGTCTCGAGGCGCCCCCCGGCCACCTGATCGCCCACGGCATACCCGAACACCTTCTTCGACGCGGGATCTTCGAGGTACGCCCGGCTCTTGCCGTCGTTGAGGACGACGCCGTGGAGCAGCGGCTTGGCCACGGTGGGCGCGCCTGGCGCCCCGCCGCTGACCACCACCTCGGTACGCGACGGGCTGAAGAGGTTCTTCGTCGCGATCACGCTGTAGAGCGGACGCTGATCCGGGCGCGGGGCGGCTGTCCGTGTCGCAGCGCCGGTCTCTCCCGCTGCCGGCTGAGCCACCCGCGGAGAAGGTGGTGTCGGGAGCGGCCGAGCTCCCGACAGCTCGCCGTACAGCTCGAAGGCGAAGACGCCGGCGACGGCGAGCAACACGGCGTTGACCAGGATAAGCCGGGGCGCCATCCGGACGCTCAGCCTCGTCTGCCCTGGGCGGGTGCCGAGCCCGATGGAGCGGCTGGCTTGTCGCCGGGCTTTGCCGTGGGCGGTGTCAGGAGATAGCCCGCCACCGTGATGGTGGTGAGCAGATCGCGCGGCTGGCCCGCGGAGATGACCCTGACCTTCAGATCCTGCATGGTCAGCAGTTTACTCGTTCGCTCCAGCTGATCCAGCACGTTCATCGATTCGCGGATCCCGCCTGCCACGGTGATCTCGATGGGCACTTCCTGCAGCCCGTCACGGTCGGCGGTGGGCAGGATACGCTCGCTGCGGACCTCGACGTTTGCCGCAGCCGCCACCTCCTTGACGAGCTTCTGCATCTCCGAGGCGGCGAGCGGCGGGGTCGGCCCCTTGAGCAGCCGCTCCGACTGCGCCTCGATCCGCGTCGCAATCTGCGCCAGCTCGGTCGCCAGGCTTGCACGCTGGGCGATGAGGAGGCGGCGCCGCTGGAGCTGCGCCTCCCGGGCCGGTATGAGCTCGGCGGTTTGCTGCGCCTGCTCCCGCAGCGGCTCCAGCACATAGACGTAGCCGGTGCTGACCGCCGCGCCAAGCAGGGCCAGCCCGATCAGGTTGCGCTCCCGCTTCGAGAGGGCGGCCATGCTAGCCCTCGGGCTGCGGGCGCGGCGCCGGCGCCGGCCTCGGCTCTGCCGCCGGCGGTTGAGAGCGCGGCCTCGCCGGCCCCGTCGCGGGCCGTTGCGGAGCCGGGCGCTCGACGGCCGCGCGCTCCGGGGTGAGTGCCGCGCTGGTCGCCGCTGGCCCGGCGGGGCCGGTCTCCCACGCGGCCTTGATCCGGAACTGTTCCTTGTCCCGCCCGCGCGTCACCGGCGAGGTGAACTCCACGCGGTCGAGCCACGGGGAGCTCTCCAGGAGCGGGATGAGCTGGCTCGCGGCACTGGCCTGTCCCGTGATCTCCACGGACTTCGCATCCAGGCTCAGCGTGCTGAGCCAGGCGTCCTGCGGCAGGAGCTCGGTCAGCTCGCGCATGACGGAGAGGGGACGGATGCCGCTCTCCTCCACCGTCTTGAAGGCCGCCAGCAGGCGCTTCTTCTGGTTGAGCTCGGCGGCGATCTGTTCCACGACCGTGACCTGCGGCCCCAGTGCCCGTGTCGTCCGATCGAGGTCGTCCAGGTAGTGACGGTCTACGTCGCCCTGGGCGAGGAGGGCGGCGACGCCGAGCGCCGCCGTGAGCGTCGCCACGCCGGCGGTCATGAGCTGTCCCACCGTGAGCGCGCGCGGGCGTAGCTCCTCGGGCAGGAGGTTGAGCAAAGGCTGACGCCGCCCCAGCGCGAGGGCCAGCGCGAGCATCGCCACGCCACGGTCGGCGTCGGGCAGTACCGCGAGGAGCCGGGTCACGCCGTACCGGTATGGCGGCTCCGACACCGGGGCGCCCAGATCGGCCAGGGCCGGTGAGGAGAGGAAGGGCCCCGGCTCGTCGCCGGAGACCCACACCGCGTCGCAGTCCTTCCACTTGAGGAGCGGAAGGCTCCCGGCGATCTCGGCCGCCAGCTCGCCGCCGCCCGCCGCCGGCACCGTGCGGCTCAGCCGCAGCTCGCCGCTGCCGAGGAAGACGACGTCGATCGCATCTCCGTGCCGGTGGGCCCACACGGCGCGGCGCGCCTTCAGGCGGCGACCGAGGAGCGCGGGCAGGGTGTGGCAGGCCACGGTCACGGACAAGGGCTTGAGCCTCGGCTCCTCCAGCAGCCTGAGCACCCGCTCCACGGCGCGGCGCTCGCAGGCCGCGACCAGCACGCGCAGGGGCCCGCCCTTTGTCGTCGGGAGGGTGAGGGAGTCGAAGGCCATCTCCTCCGGCGGGAAGGGGACGTGGCGCTCCAGCTCGAAGCGCAGCACCTGGGCGAGGCTCGATCCCACGGCCGCCGGCACCTCGAGCGCCTTGACGGTCACCAGAGCGCGCTGGAGGCCGATGCGCGCCTGGCGCGGTGTGAGGCGCCGCGTGGTGAGCTCGGCCCGGAGGAGCGAGGCCGGGTTGTCCTCGCTCGCGAGCGTGAAGGTCTGAAGGCGACCGCGTCCGGTGACGGCCGCGGCCGTCAGCCCGCGCTCGTGCAGGAAAAGCCCGACCCTCGGCCCGATCATCGCTCCGGGTCCAACCGCCAGGACAGGACGATGACGCCGCGGGATGGCGTGGCGGGCGCCGCGGCGGTACGCCGCTGGGCTCCTTGCTGGCTGACGCCGCGCCGGACGATGGCGACGAGGCGCGTCTTGGGTTCCCCCGCCACGATCCCGTCGGCCTCGATGCGGAAGGTCTGGCTCCCCACGCCGAGGCCGCGGCCCGCATAGCGACCCGGCACGAAGGGGTACGGGGTGCGCGGTCGGGTCTGGACGATGTCGGCGATCTCCGCCTCGGAGAGATTCAGGGCCTCGAGGACGGCGGGCGGCGCCGTGTTGATATTCACCGTGTTCCGGCCGAAGACGGTGACGAGGTCGCCGAGCCCCGGCCGGTCCGGCTTGCCGAAGTAGAGTCCGGGCGTGACGCCGCGGACCTGGAGCAGCTCCGCCGTGTCCTGAAGGCTCCCGTTGCGCGCCCGGTAGGGCACCGGGAGCTTGAGGTAGTAGTCCTCGCTCTCGGCCCCGTTGAGGCGGTGCTCGTCGTTGGCGTCCTTCCAGTCCTGGAGCGAGTCGGTGATCACGTCCCGGTCGCGCTTCTCGAGATCGAGCGCCGCGAGCAGCCGGTCCACCCGCTCGGGCGGTGCCAGGTTCACGTTGAGGCGCGACTCCTCATCGGTGATCCGGTACGAGAACTGGCCGGGCCCGAGGGGCACGCGCTCGCGCGTGAGCGGTGGGACGAGGGTCGGCGTGGGCTGGCCCACCGCCGTCCGGTAGAACACCATCTGGCCATTCTCGTCGAGGGCCTGGATCTGGGCCCCGCTCAGCACTTCGCGAATGGCCTGCTCGACTGCCGCCTCGGCCAGATGGGTGGCCACCACGGTTTCCTTGTAGGAGCGCACCATGGAGGCCTCGAGCCGCATCGAGAACGCGAGCTCGGCGACGACCACACCCAGCAGCGCCAGCACGAGCATCACGGCCAGCAGCGCAAATCCCTCCTCCCCCCCACCGGGGGAGAGGGCAGGGTGAGGGGGCCGTCGACGCGAGCCTGCCCGGCTCGTCATTGCGTGCCCGCCGGGATGGACACGGTGAGGGGGGGGTGCTCCACCTCGCGCCCGCCGATCGACGTCGTGATCGTGAGCTCGACGGCGCGCGGCAGCCGCTGCTCGGTGGCCGCGTCCCAGCGCTCCTCCCAGCTTCCCGGCGCGTCGCGGAGATACCGGAACGTCACGGCCGTCACGCTCCGGTCCACCAGGACGGGCGCCACTCGCTCGAAGGGATCCGTGTTCGGCAATGCCTTCTGGCGCAAGGCCAGGCCCGGAGCCTCGCCGTCGTCCACCGCGAGCTGCACCGCGGTGAAGGCGATCGGCCCCGTGGCCGGGAAAGGCGGGGTCGCCGTCACGAAGGAGAGGCGCTCCGCCTCGCCCTCGAAGAGGATCGGGGGCTGGCTGCCGGCCCGCGTCTCGCCTTGATAGGGGTGAGTGGCGCCGAGGCCCCGCGCGAGCACCTGGACCAGGCCGCGCCCGTGCTGCTGCGCCTCGGCCCGCTCCTCTCCCCGATGCCACGCCGCGAGCCCCACACGCAGGCTCCCGAAGGTGATGGCCAGCAGAGCGGCGACGAGCGTCAGCGCGAGCAGCAGCTCGATGAGGGTGAAGCCGCGCTCCGGGCCGCTGAGCGTGCGGGGAGTCATTGCCGCCGTGATCCCTGCGGCTCCACGGAGGTGCGGAGTGTGGCGATCTCCACCGAGCGGCTGCCTCCCCAGCGCACCGACACCGCCACGGAGAAGAGCCGCGGCGCCGCCCCTGTCGGCGGGCTCTGCTCCTCCGGGAGCGCCACCAGCGACACCCGGCGCTCCCAGGCGTAGGGCCCCTCCTGGCCGTTCTCCACTCCCTCGGCCTCGGGCTGGCTCTCGCGGGTCACGCGATCGGCCAGGAGGACGGCGCGCTGATGCTCGCCGGACAGCCCGAGGAGCCGCAGACTCTGCGCTGACAGCTGGAGCATGGTCGTGATGGCGACGGCCAGAATGACCATCGCCACGAGCACCTCGAGAAGCGTGAACCCCGCCTGGTTTCTCATCGGCTCGACGGTTCGGTCGCGCGCGGCCCTCGTATCCGTTCCGGCGCTAGGCGCGACGATTCAGCACGCGGCCGGTGAGGGGCTCCACCGTGATCAGGTAGACGCGCCCGCCGGGCGCCTCGATGCGGAAGGTGCCGCCGGTGGAGAGGCCCTGGGGCAAGAACCTCACCGTGAGCGCCGCGGGAGGGCTCGCGTCGATGCGAAGGGCTGGGTGGAGCCGCCGCGACGACCGCACCTCCGCCGATCCCACCGCGGTCAGAACCGCCCGATGCGCCTGGGGGTCGATCCGCACCTCCTGTGCCTCGCGGCGCGTGATGGCCTGCTGCCGCGCGTAGCGAAGGAACGCGGACAGCCCCGCCACCTCCGTGCGCGCCTGCAGCGCCTCGGTCCCGCGGCCGATGGCGGGAACGACGACCGCCGAGGCCAGCGCCAGGACGAACATGACGACCACGACCTCGATCAGGGTGAAGCCGCGCTGC